>JAOAPG010000217.1 GCA_025462785.1 Acidobacteriaceae bacterium | reverse complement strand
CAACGGATTTTGCTTGTCGAAGCTGTAGAGGTAAAGGTGTATATTCCCATCGCGCCAGCTCGACCACAAAAAGCGATCTCCTGACTTGAGCACCCGGAAATCGTCGTTCACCTTGACCCATCCGTCTGGAATGGATTCAGTAAGGACCTTCCTCGATTTGCCGGAGCGGGCGTCGACAAAATACAAATCCATTTTGTCCTGCACGCGATTCAGTACCTCCGCCCAAAGCAACCCATCGCGCACCCAACCGAAACGCGGCATGTAAACATCATTGTCGCTGGAGATCGAGAAGAACTTTGGTTTGCCTCCGGAGGAATTCACTATGGCGAGCCGCACTACCGGATTCGGATCACCAGCCTTCGGATACTTCTCCATGTCAACAGTAGGGTGTGTAGCCAGCCAATCGGTAATTGGATAAGTCGGAACCCGCGTTTCGTTCGATTGCAGGAACGCGATCTCCTTCCCGACGGGCGACCAAAAGTAATTGCTGCGCACGCTCAGTTCTTCTGCGTAAAGCCAGTCGACCTCGCCGTTCAGCAGATTGGCATCGGTATCCTTCGTGAGTGCTCTTTCTTGTCCTCCTGCAATAGGCCGCACATAGAGATTGTGCTTGCGGACGTAGACAAGGCGGCTTCCATCAGGCGAGAATTTTGGGTCGCCACTAGGGTCCGCTGCTGAAGTGATCTGCACGGCTGTACCGGAGCTCACATCGTAGAGCCACAGCTGCCCTTGCGAATCGAAAAGTAAATGCTTGGAGTCGGGCGCCCATACGTAGGCAGCAACGTGGTAGCGACTCAGGCGCTCTTTCTCGCGTTCATCTTTTATTTTGTTTATTGGCGGAGAAAGCGTCGCCAGCTTCATCTCGCTGACCAGAACTTTTTTTTCGCCAGTAGTCGCGTCCACATACCAGAGCTCTCCGTGGTCGCCCGAATCGTCGCGCTGCACGAAAGTCAACTTCGTATTATCCGGACTCCATTTCAGGTTCTCTGGACCACGGCCCGTAATTCCTCCCTGAGCGAAAATCGCTTCGATGCTGAGTGGCTTGCGGGACTGATTTTCCGGAGCCGCGGTTTGAGCGAAGCTGAGGCGGGCCAAAACGCAACATGAGATGAAAATGGCGCGAAGTTTCACGGAAGCTCCTAACACGCGATCTAGGCAGTAAGAGCCAAAAGTTTACACTGCCGCACAGTATGCTCGCAGGAAAGCTGCCGAATGCCGCATCGCCAGCCTCTTTCGTTATAGTCACGGAGCCGCGTGCTAAAATCATTTCAGCGCAATCCAACATGCTGCCAGACGTCCAGAACCTCATCGAGTTGAAGAAAGCCGACCGCGAGATCCTCCGTTTGAAAGAGGAGATTGCCACCCTTCCTAAGCGGGTTTCCGCGATTGAGCAACGTCTTGCAGGAACTAAAACTGCCCTGGAAAAAGCCAGGGAGGCCGTCAAAGGGGACGAAACCTCCCGCCGCAAATACGATTCCGCCATCCAAGACCTGCAGCAAAAAATCTCCAAGTACCGCGAACAATCCTTAGCCGTAAAAACCAACGATCAATACAGAGCTCTCATGCACGAGATTGAATTTGCCGAGCAGGACATCCGTGCGAACGAGGACAAGATTCTTGATCTGATGGTGAATGCGGAGACCCGTGAAAAAGAGGTCAAGGCGGCTGAGGCCAGACTGAAAGCCGAAACGGTCGAGATCGAAAAGGAAAAGGAAGAAGCACGCCGGGTCACATCTCTCGACGAAAAAGAGCTGGGCGAGTGGAATGCCAGGCGGGACGCCTCCCGCGCCGGAGTGAAAGAAGATTTGCTGCGGCATTACGATCGCGTGCTAAAGTTTCGCGGCTCAGGACTCGCCGAAGTCCGCGACCAAAGATGCATGGGATGCCAAGTATTGTTGCGGCCTCAAACCTATAACGATGTACGCAGCGGACAAACCGTGGAATGCGAGTCTTGCCAGCGCATTCTGTACTTCGATCCCAACACCGAAGTAGCTGTCCAGAAGCCGAGTCTAACTGCCAAGAAACGGGCTCGTCCAAAGGTTCACGTCAGCCGGGCATGGTTTTATCGTCCGGACTTCGACGAAGTAGGAGAAGTATTTATCGCCGTCGCCAACGCCGAGGCTCGTTGCAGCTGCCGCGTATACGACGCGCATTCAGGCAGGAAAATAGGAGTGACTCGCAACCGTGAAGGCGATTTCATAAATGCCTTCGCCTACGAAATCGGTTCGGGCATTCAACTGCGGAGCGGATTGGATGAGAAACAGTTGGACGACTGGGGAGGAGAATTGCCCTCCGCCATTCTTGACGAATTACACGGAGATCTAAAGGTCGCCCGCGCCGAAACTCCCGCAACAGAAACGCAAGTTTCAGAAACTCCTGCAGCCAGTTAGCCTGCTTTCAATCTTGAATTCCTGCTACTTGGATGTTGCAATTCAGCTACTGAGGCACTCGATTCTTCCAAATTAGATTGCTGCTTGTCGCTGGAGACCAGCGGAGTACTGCTGCGAACCAAGTGATCCGAAGGGACCGGATATCGCGCCAACAGCATTTTTACATTTGCACTATGTTCCTTGAGGGCAGCCCTCAGCTCAGCAAGAGTCCTCTCCACGTCTTTCGGATCTTGTGCAGCCGTCGCCTTGGCGCATAGGTCGCGAATATGTTCATTCAATGTCATATCTCAATCTCTAGTCTTGCCTCGCGTGTTTCTGCATTTAGAATGCACCAAATCTCGCCAATGTTCGATACCATACATTCCCTAAGGGCACTCAGGTCATCAAGAAAGACCTTCTATTCAGGTTCAACTAACGTTTGGAACGAATGTTCCTTTACCGGATTTGGGTGATTGCAACAAGCAAGCGATTAATTAAGATCACACATGCCTCCTTCCTCGAATTTACCCGCAGTTAAAATTTCTCGCCGTGGCACAACTCGCCTTAAAGAAGGTCATGTGTGGGTTTACCGCTCTGACATAGTCTCTGCTAACGGCGTAAATCCAGGTGCTCTGGTGAGTGTCACCGATGAGCGTGGAAAACCGTTTGGGACCGCTCTTTACAGCAGCTCCTCTCAGATCGCGATTCGCATGATTTCGCCCCACCCCGTCACTGACTTGCCGTCGCTTATACGTGAACGGATCCAGCAGGCAATCCAATATCGTGATCGGGTGGTGAATGACACCGACGCCCACCGAATCGTTTTCAGCGAAGCAGACTTTCTCCCTGGGCTCATTGTTGACCGATACAACGACATTCTCTCCGTACAAATTCTCACCCAGGCAATGGACGAGAAGCCGATACGCCAGGCTGTGATCTCCGAGCTGAACGAACTACTTAAGCCTGCATCCATCATGGAGCGAGTTGATTCTCGGGTTCGCGACCTTGAACAACTTCCCGCGCTCTCGTCCGGCCTGATTCAAGGGGAGAAAACCTCGACCATCATCACCATGAATGGCGTTCAGTTTCACTATGAAGGACTCGAAGGCCAGAAGACGGGCGCATTCCTGGATCAGCGTGAGAACTATGCTGCCGCCGCACAATATGCCCGAGGCGAAGCTTTAGACGTATTTTCTTATCACGGAGGATTCGCCCTGCACTTGGCGAAGACCTGCTCCAAAGTCACCGGTGTGGACAGCTCGCGTCCCGCGCTTGAAATGGGAGAGAGAAATGCCACGCTAAACCGACAAGAGATCGAGTGGATCGAAGCCAATGCCTTCGACTTGCTGAGAGATTACTCCAACTCCGGGCGGCTCTACGATACCATTGTGCTCGATCCTCCGGCATTCGCGAAGAGCAAGCGCACCCTCGATACTGCGTTGCGCGGCTACAAAGAACTCAACCTGCGCGCTCTCAAGATGCTGCGTCCCGGAGGAATCCTGGTGACCTGCTCCTGTTCATACCACGTGAGTCAGCCGGAGTTCCTGGGCGTAGTGTCAGAAGCTGCGCGGGACGCTCATAAGAATCCCCGAATTATTGAGAGCCGAACCCAAGCCAAAGACCACCCTATTCTGCTTTCGGTGCCGGAAACGTCCTATCTAAAGTGCGTTATTCTCCAGCTAAGTAGTTGAAGAGAAGGTCAATACAATGCTTGACACAAACACACTCACATTTTATTATCATTTCACGCTAATGCTGTCGATGAGTTCAACGCCAAGCGAGAACTTCTGACGACTTTTGAAGGAGGATGTTTGCTAGCTATGACAGTCATCACCCGTTGGGATCCCTTCCGCGAATTCTCTACCTTGCAGGATCGCATGGACCGGTTGTTTCGCGACTCTTATGGTTCCGAAGGCGGCAATGAGGCATTGACCACGACGAGCTTTGCCCCGCCGGTAGATGTGTATGAAGACGAGCACAACGTCACTCTGAAGATCGAAGTGCCCGGAATCGACGAAAAAGATGTTGATGTCCGCATTGAAAACAACACTTTGACGGTTCATGGCGAGCGCAAATTCGAGAAGGAGGAGAAAGAAGAAAATTTCCGTCGCGTCGAACGCCAGTATGGAAGCTTCACTCGTTCCTTCACTCTGCCCACCACAGTTGATCCAGAGCAGGTGCAGGCCGATTACGTTAAAGGCATTCTGAAAATCAAGCTGGCAAAAAGAGCAGAAGCCAAGCCAAAGCAGATCAAGGTGAATGTCGGAAGCGAGAAGACACTGGAAGGCAAGTCGCCGAAAAGCACAGGCCAAGGCGCTTAAGCGTACTCTTGGGAGTAGCGATTTAGCGGGGCGTGCCGTCGCTCGCAAGGCCCGATGAAAAACAGCAAATCACAAACGGGAGACGGCCAACAAACCGTCTCCCTTCTTAATTTTGTGTTCGTCTTTTTGTGTCAGGCTGAGCCCGGCAAAGCATCTATGCAGTAGTTGATGTCTCATCGCTGTAAGGACGACAGTTACAAAGGAAATCATTATGGCGATTCGTTGGGATAAGTTCACGGTCAAAGCACAAGAAGCAATCCAGCGGGCTAGCTCTCTCGCGTCTGAGAATGGCAATCCGGAAGTCATGCCGATCCACCTTGTGGCCGCTCTGCTTGAAGACAAAGAAGGCATCGTTCCTCCCGTGCTTGAAAAGATCGGCATTGGCCCGCAAGCTGTATTGAACGAGGCCTACGCCGAGATCGATCGTTTGCCGAAGGTTTCCGGGAGCGCGGTCCAGCCCACGATGTCGAACTCGATGAGCCAACTGCTGGAACAGGCGTTCAAAGAAGCCTCCAATTTTAAAGATGAGTACGTATCCACTGAACATTTGCTCCTAGCCGCAACTCACCTCAAGCGCGATCCGGCACAGGCCTTGCTTGCCCGGCATGGAGCGACTTACGATGCAATCCTCAAGGCACTGACGTCAGTGCGGGGCTCACAAAAAGTTACGGACCAGAATCCCGAAGCGAAGTATCAGGCCCTGGAGCGTTATGCTCGCGACCTGACGGAACAAGCGCGCCGCGGCAAGCTCGACCCTGTTATCGGGCGTGATGAAGAGATTCGCCGCGTCATACAAGTTCTCTCGCGCCGTACCAAGAACAATCCTGTGCTGATCGGAGAGCCTGGTGTCGGCAAAACGGCAATCGTCGAAGGGCTAGCCCAGCGCATTATTTCCGGCGATGTGCCCGAGATCCTCAAGAACAAGCGCGTGATCTCTCTCGACTTAGGCTCTATGTTGGCCGGGGCAAAGTATCGAGGCGAATTTGAAGACCGCTTGAAAGCCGTACTGAAAGAGATTGAAGATTCCGCCGGACAAATCATTCTTTTCATCGACGAGTTGCATACGCTGGTCGGAGCGGGAGCGAGCGAGGGCGCAATCGATGCCTCCAACATGCTTAAGCCTGCACTGGCTCGCGGTGAGTTGCGAGCGATCGGCGCGACGACGCTTGCCGAATACCGCAAGTACATAGAGAAAGACGCCGCGCTCGAGCGCCGCTTCCAAATCGTCTATGTAGGCGAGCCTACGGTCGAAGATACGATCGCGATTTTGCGCGGATTGAAAGAACGCTACGAAGTCCACCACGGTGTGCGGATTAAAGATTCCGCCATCGTCGCCGCGGCGACCCTGTCCCATCGCTACATCACGGATCGATTTTTGCCTGATAAAGCCATCGACCTCATCGACGAAGCGGCTGCGTCATTGCGCATTCAAATTGATTCGCTTCCCACCGAAATTGATCAGCTCGAACGCCGTGCCACCCAGTTGGAGATCGAGCGTCAGGCATTGAAGAAAGAGGACGACCCGAACTCGAAAGAGCGGCTGCTTGCCATCGACCGCGAACTTGCCGAAATTCGTGAAAAATCAAACACGCTCAAAGCCGTTTGGAAGCGCGAACGAGATCTGATTGCCCGCACCCGTAAACTCAAAGAAAAACTGGAGCAGCTGAGGATCGAAGAGCAGACAGAAGAACGTAAAGGCAACTTGCAGCGCGTGGCTGAGATTCGCTATGGACTAATCCGGCAAACCGAAGAGGAGCTCGCCAAACTCACCACGCAAATGGAGCTGATGGGCAAGTCTCGCATGTTGAAAGAAGAAGTCGATGAAGAAGACGTCGCTCGCATCGTCTCCAAGTGGACCGGCATTCCTGTTTCAAAGATGCTGGAGAGCGAAATCAGGAAGCTCGTCACCATGGAAGACCGCCTGCGACAACGGGTTGTCGGCCAGGATCCGGCACTCGAACGAGTGGCCAATGCGATCCGGCGCTCCCGCGCGGGACTCAGCGATCCGAATCGTCCGCTCGGTTCCTTCATTTTCTTGGGCCCGACCGGAGTAGGCAAGACTGAACTTGCGCGCGCTCTGGCCGAATTTCTCTTCGACGACCAGCACTCGATGGTGCGTATCGACATGTCCGAGTACATGGAGAAGCACGCCGTATCTCGGCTGATCGGAGCGCCTCCAGGATACGTCGGCTACGAAGAAGGCGGCCAGCTCACCGAGCAGGTGCGCCGGCGGCCTTACGCGGTTGTGCTGTTCGATGAAATCGAAAAGGCCCATCCG
>JAOAPG010000171.1 GCA_025462785.1 Acidobacteriaceae bacterium | reverse complement strand
ATTGCTGACACTACTATTCGTTTTCTGGATGACAAGTCGCGGTATAGGATTTGCATCACAGGTATCTGCCGTGGCCGCTCCTGCTGCACAATCCAAGGCTACTCAACTTCAATTGCCCACGAGCACGGCCCGATCTACCGTCTATGGAAGCTGATGTGAGAACGTTTCTTATTTTCCTTCTTGGCATTGCTGCGCCAGCTGTGATGCTTGCACAAACATTGTCTTGTCCCTTGGGAACGGAAGATATGCTCACGTATTTTGTGATGGGCTATCCCGCGCGCGTCGACAATCACATGGGCCCGGGGAATGCTAACCCGGATTACAGCTCGGTCAATCCTGAACTCAACAGCAATCAGTACGCGACGTCGGGATACTTTCTCTGGACGAAAGACGCGGCTGGTTATCCGTGGGATGTTAAGACTTTCGATAGCAGTTACATTTACGACCGGACAACTGAGCTGGTGTGGACCGATCCGACTACTTTCAAGCGGTTTAATACGGATGTCCCGATCGCAAAGCGATGTGTTCGGATCGGAAAATCGGGGCCGACCATTAAGGTTCCCGAGCTCTAACACCCTGTACTCGCTGTATTCGCAGTGCAATGCGTACAAGACCGATCCTCTCGGTTATGTTGTGAACTCCATTTCGGCTCCGTCCACGGTGAATGTCGGAAATGTGGGGCCGACTCAGACGCGCTACTTCACCTACAAGTACGGTTGCGACTCGACATATGCTAATTGCGCGTACAAAGAGATCTACAGCCTCGGGCAGGGTATCGGGCTATATGACTGGAAGAAATATGTAAGGGGTAAAAATTCGTTTAAGCTCGCGCGGGAATCCGTGATCGATCAAGAAACGCCTGGGCAGGTGACACCGTCATTACCGTGTGCGAACAGCTACCAATAGCAAAAAAGGCCACGCCTTGCGGCATGGCGTTAGGCCCCAGCACGTAACAAGTATTTGCCAGGATGTCCCTCCCCCGAGCTCCATCCCCAACGTCCTTGTTAGTCACACACACGATCATCCTTAAAACTTTTGCCGCTGTCGGTATGGTGGACGACATAGTGCGCAACTATTTGGGAATTCACCAGGCGGGTTAACCCGTTTGGATTAGCCGATCGGGCATCGTCGGCAAGGTCAAAAGCGGCGGACAAGAGTGCCCGCCTCACACTGGCTCGCTCGCGCTCGCTGGTTAACTTTCGGTCAATACTGGATGCACTGCATCGAAATGCAAGCTTTGCTGCTCATACAAATAATGAGCGTCCCACCCCTACGCACAAGAAGCGAAGAGGGTGGGCACCCCCGCCGCACTTTTCTTCAAACTGCCGAAATCCCCTTAGAGCTATGCGATTCCCTGCAGCGTTTCCTGTATAGCAGTCTTTCCAGTGTTCCCCTAACATCGTATGTTTGTAATGGTTTCTAAGTTAGGGGAGATTGACATGGGTCCTGCCGGCGGAATTTCAGGCTCGCTTGAGGACAATGCGCACAAGCATTCACACGTTGTCCAGTTTTATGGCGAGGACGAATTCCTTGTGGATGAGTTAAGCCGGTTTATTGGGAGCGCACTGGTGGCGGGAGACGGGGCTTTAGTTGTTGCCACCCTCGCTCATCGAAGCATGCTAGAGCAGAAGTTAAAAGACCGAGGCCTGGACACGGCGAAAGCCATTGCAAAAGGCCGATATGTGGTTTTGGATGCCTCTGAGACGCTAGCGAAGTTCATGCAAGGCAGAATGCCCGACGCCTCTCTTTTTACTGAGGTCATAGGGGCAACTATTTCGCAAATAACCAAGGCGGTAGGGGGTGAGAAGCCCTGTATTTCCGCCTTCGGAGAAATGGTCGCGCTGTTGTGGGCTCAAGGAAAAACCGAAGCTGCTATTAGTCTGGAGAAGCTGTGGAATGATTTAGCAAAGAGCCATTCTTTCATGTTGCGTTGCGCATATCCTATTGCCGGGTTTCAGCGCGATGAGCAAGGTGCGATGTTGCAGAACATTTGTGAGGAACACTCCGCTGTAATCCCAGATGAAAGCTATACGAACCTGGCTACGGACGACGACCGCGCCCGTATTATTGTGCAATTACAGCACAAGGCGCAAGCGTTGCACGCGGAAATCGCATTGCGGCAAAGCGAAGAGCGATTTCGCCTGATTGTGGACGCCGTCCAGGACTATGCAATCTTCATGTTGGACGCGGAAGGCAAGGTGAGCAGTTGGAATAAGGGCGCGCAACGAATTAAGGGATACAAAGCGTCCGAAATTATCGGCAGCCATTTTTCGCGCTTCTATCCAGAGGAGGATCTTCTTGCCGGAAAGCCGCAACGGGAGTTGGAGGTTGCCTCGAAAGAAGGGCGGTTTGAAGACGAAGGCTGGCGTGTACGTAGGGATGGCACGAAGTTTTGGGCGAACGTGATCATCTCGGCAATCCGGGACAACGGATACAAGCTGATTGGTTTCAGCAAGGTGACTCGCGACATCACGGAACGCATGCAGGCACAGGAAGAGTTGCGGCAGGCAAATAAGGAACTCAAGAATGAAGTCGCCGGAAGGAAAAAGGCCGAACAGAAACTCGCTGTTTCGGAAAAGTCCTTGCGGCAGCTATCCCTTTATTTACTGCGTACGCAAGACGAAGAACGGAAACGTATAGGACGCGATCTGCACGACAGTTTGGGCCAATTTCTCGCCGTCTTGAAAATGAACCTGGATTCGTTGGCGCTTCTGCCGGAGATGAAGGAAAGCAACGCTGGTCAGCAACTCGCTCGATGCATAACGTTAAGCGAGGACTCGATCAAGGAAATGCGCACGATCTCATATCTTCTTTATCCTCCCATGCTGGAAGAGATGGGATTGAAGTCGGCGATTCCATGGTATCTCGATGGATTCGCGGCACGCAGTGGCATTAAAACGACGTTCGAGGTTTCCAGTAATTTCGTTCGGTTGCGTCGCGATCTGGAGCTTGCGTTGTTCCGAGTGCTGCAGGAAAGCTTAACCAATGTTCACCGGCATTCCGGAAGCGAAACAGCGGAAATTCGGCTGACGATGAATGACGAGACGGTCACTCTCGAAGTCCAAGATAACGGCAAAGGTATTGAGCCAGATATTTTGGAGAAAGCCGGTGTCGACTGGGTGGGAGCGGTTGGAGTAGGGTTGCGGGGAATGAATGAACGCATGCGACAACTCGGAGGCCGGGTTGAAGTATTGCCTAGTGACAAAGGAACCACAATCAAGGCGATAGCCCCGGTTGAAGAATTTCACTCGAGCAGTCCGCAACATGATCAGGGGACCGAGCTTCCGGAATATGCTTAAAAATTGAAGGCCCGTTCTTGAGCCGGAAACGTATTCAACTGTCAAACTTAACGTCACATCTTAAAGCTGTCTTTATCACTGTCAGCATCGGGGTTTTAGATGTCCGGAAGAATATTGATTGTCGATGATCACGGAATTGTGCGCGAAGGAATTCGCATGTTGATTGCGAGATCTCGACCGGAGTGGGAAATCTGTGGCGAAGCCGCCAATGGCAATGAGGCTCTAGAGGCTATTAAAAGCTTAAAACCCGACGTCGTTGTGCTCGACATCACCATGCCGGGAATGAGTGGACTGGAAGTTGCGGCGAAAGTCGCAACTCTTGATGTGGGAAGCCGAGTTCTGATGTTCACCATGCATGAATCGGAGATGCTGCCGAGCGAGGTGCTGAAAGCTGGGGCGCAAGGTTACGTGCTGAAGTCTCAGGCTACCCGGGACCTGATCCGAGCTATTGACACGCTCCTGGCGGGCGATACTTTCTTCGGGCCGGAGTCCGTGTCTGAGCCCGGCAGCGGTACACGATCAAGCCAAGGCGCGCCAACTTTGAGAAGCGCTTCCGAAGCATCAGGATGCCGTTCCAGTTCGCGAGGTAGAGCATCCCTCATTGAAGGTGAAAGGGTATTCGGAAAAACGTCGTCCGGGCGTGAGTTGAGCGGAAATTTTGGAGTATATGAAGTTCGAGGATTACGCCGTTAACCGCTCTTCGGCGATAAATTACCTCGGTCAGGTGTTATTCCCTTTGGACGAACTGGTTTTGAGCCCTGCCTCGTTGACCGCCAGAAGGTCACTCAGTTGTGACACTAGCTCCAGAAACTTGTGACGATCCTGCTCTTTTGCGATGAGCGCGCAAAGGTTTTTAATTTCATTGTTGTTGTCGTGGGTCATGTTGCGGCCCTCCTGTCACGGCCAATGACGGATGTAGATAGTAAAAAAGTTGAATGCTGCTGGTCAAGGCTCCAATTTATTAACGAATGATTGTTAAGGCGCTGTGGGAGGATTTACTGTCGGTGCTTCTTTAAGAGCTTTCAACGCTGCCTCTGTTTCCCTTCTCCTCTTCCCTTTTACCGAATCGATTGCCGGCCCGCTGGCGAAATACTCCAATATATTTTTCTTCAGGGCGGGTGTCAGGTACGCGAAGTGGTCGCGCGCAAGAAGCCGCACCAGCTCAGAGTAGGCTTCGTCGGCCAGTTTGTATTTGCTGGGAGCCGTTGGTTCGCCAGTATCCAAATTACGATTGGGGATGTGCAGATCTCTGGCATTCACTTGTTGTATCAACCCGCGATACTCATTTATGACATTGTTCATGCCTTTGAAGTACAGGTCTTCGGTTTGCGGAGTCGGATCTTTGTAGGCAAGCGCCTTGAACGCCCCGAATTTCGGAATCAGTTTCAACAAGAAAGCAAGAAGTCTCGCGAAAAAACCGGGGCGGCGATATTTCGCTCCAAAATCTTTTTCGTAATCCGCGCGCGAAAGGTGATAAAGGAACTCTCGTTTGGCCGAATCACTTTTCTCCTGAAGATGCTGTTTGCGGCTGGCAAGAGCGACCTGCGTCATCTCGGGAATTACACGGCTTATGGCGAAGCGGTAGGTCTCGATGCTCACATCCTGATTACGTAGCAAGTCTTTGGTGGGAATACCATAAGTATCCTGAAACGCGCGATCCATCAACGATTGCGAAACTTCAAAACCGATGAAGTCGTGATACTGCTTGGAGAAGTAGCGGTGCTTCGCGACCTGCACAACGTCAAAGCTGAATTCCGTTTTAAGGTGGGCTTCCGGATCTTCTTCGAAGGTGACGTAATTTCCATATTTGGCGCGCAGTTTGGGATATTCGATGGCAACGCCGGCGTTCACGGCAGGATGGCCCCAGATATCCGCAGCATAGTGGCTGAGAGCGCCCAGGGCAAAGCCGAGTTCGTTGACGTCCTGAGCGTCACGGAGCATCCAAGCTACGAAATCTCCGGTACGTACGTAGTGTAGAAAATTAGTGAACTCATGACTTCCGAATGGATAGTAGCCGAGATCCTGAATCACCGATCCGCCATAGGCGTAGGCGTGCGCTTTCTTCAGGTCGTCTGCTGTGGCTGCAGGGAACTGTTTGACGAGTGCGGGACGAATGTCGCTGTCCCACGCCATGTCAATGAGTTCTTCGTGGGAGAGAACGGAGTAACTGGAGAGAGGCAGGGCAGCAAATAGCACGAAACAGAATGTCAAGATTCCAGATACAGTGAATTTCATAGATCGCAAACCGAAAAGGAAGGCGTCGCGCAACAATCGCTGCCCGCGCATTCGGAGTAGCTTCTGAATTCTACTTCATCGTCTTGAACCGGAATCATCCAGAAGGTTCGCTTTGGACCATTGCAGGGGAATATCAAGGTTCCGGAACTGCGGACCTCATTCGGCAATTCCGGAACCCTCTCGGTCAGTAA
>JAOAPG010000087.1 GCA_025462785.1 Acidobacteriaceae bacterium | reverse complement strand
GCGAGCATGGCTTTGATTTGCTCGAAGCCCCTGGTACCAACGGGCGCGTGTTCCTGAAGAAGTACAACTGCTCGGCTGCGATACAGAAGGATGGCGACCGCGGGGTGAAGATCTTTGCTTATCCCGGGTACATGGTGGGAACAGAAATTTCAAAGCTGGTGAATCGCGGCTACCAACAGTTCCTCAAAACCGCGAAGAATGAAATCCCAGCGACTGCCGATCATTTGAAGGCTTTGCAACAGTTCACCGAAGAGCTGAAAGAAGGTCTCGGACTTCCGAATCTCTACAACGAGTCACTCGGAACCGTGAGTGAGTCGTACCAATATGACCGCGTAAAAGACCGGGACAAGCCCACGGCAGAAAAACCGAAACGTCCATGGGAACGGGCGGGTGCGCTAGCTGCTGCGGCGAAAAAGGGTAGAGCCTAAGTTTCCGCAAAGAGATTTCCCAACACTCCTCAAGCACTCCTCCGATGTGCGACACTGGGGCGCCTTGGAGGATCCCCGAATGCGCCCCAGTTCTCTGCTGGTTGTAGTTCTTGTATTAAGTCTGTTTACACTGACAGGCTCCACACAAAACTCCCATCCAGATGTGAAGTCTCAGTTTGCGCAGGTCCTTGAGTCTCAGCAAGCCGCATGGAACCGTCACGATCTTGAAGGGTTCATGGCGGGATATTGGAATTCTCCTGATCTGACTTTCTTTTCCGGAGCGACAATGAATTCGGGCTGGCAGTCCACGCTCGATCACTATCGCAAGACTTACCAAAGCGAAGGACATGAGACGGGAAAGCTGGAGTTTTCTGACCTGAATATCCACGAGCTTTCGCCTGATGCGGCCTTCGTCCGGGGCGCGTGGAAATTGACCATGTCTGGTAAGAAGACCCCGCATGGCCTGTTCACGCTGGTGTTTCGGAAATTTCCGGACCGCTGGAAGATTATTCATCAGCGGCGGAGTGAGGCTGAGGCTCAGAGTGGCCTGCCTGGCAACCGGGGCCTAGCTTTTGAAATTGAAAAAGCCTCCTGCTTTCGCAAGAGGCTTTTCCCGGGGGAGGGCTGCAGGGCTCGCAGTCCTAACTTAATCGAGCTTACTTAGGCGCCGACTGGTCCTGGCTTACCGGAGCTTGGCCATTGGGCGAATTCAGCGCTTCCAAGTTGTTCTTCAGAAGGCTGATCTCTACACGACCACCACTGGTGCGCTTCGCCTTGCTGCCCTGCTCATCAGCAGCACTCGGGACAGGGGCATTGCCCATGCCAACCACGTAGATCCGATAAACCGGAACGTCATGGTTTTCAACGAGGTAACGGACCACTGCATCCGCCATCCGTTGCGACGTTGCGATTGCAGCTTGACCCT
This sequence comes from Acidobacteriaceae bacterium, assembly GCA_025462785.1. Classification (GTDB taxonomy): domain Bacteria; phylum Acidobacteriota; class Terriglobia; order Terriglobales; family Acidobacteriaceae; genus JAOAPG01. The sequence continues at coordinate 3,316 of JAOAPG010000087.1, read as the reverse complement.
TACCAGACGAGAAGCCCTGGACTTCAACGATGTAGCCACGCTGATCTTTTAGCGGAGTAGCCAGATCATCGAGGGCGGACTTCGCATTCTTGCTCAACACGGCCTGTCCAGGACGGAAGCGGATTTCAGTTTGGTTGGAAGCTTTGTACTGGTCAATATTGCTGACCACCTGCTCCACGTTGCCGATGCGGGTGTTGGCCTGACTCGCAGTCTGTTGCGCCATCTGCGCCTTGTTGCCGGCGTCAATAGCGTGCTGGTCGGCTTCATTGGCCTTGGTTGAGGCCAGCTGAATGCCCTGCTGAGCGCGGGCATCGGTGTCCTTGATGGACTTCGAATTGGACGCAGTCAGCTCATCCAGTTCGTTCACGCGGTCGCGAATAGGAGCCGTCTGGCGTTGCACATACTTTTTGCGGGCAAAAGGATTCACTCTGCCCCAAAAGCCTTCGCGGGCTTCCGGTTGCAACGGTTGCTTTCCGCTAGCGCCAGTGGTCGACGTCGAGTTCATCTGCGACGAAGACTGGTCGGACGGGGCAGTTTGCGTGGTGGTTTGACCCTGCGTCGTAGAGCCAGATTGCTGTGCAATTGCGGGCAAGGCCAGTGTTCCAGCTACGAACAGCGTAACGAGTGCGCGATTCTTCATTTCACTTCCTCCAATGGGGAGCCGTTAGGACTCCACTGCACACGCCTAAAGCGGGGCGTGATCCGTGCATCTTTGCGTCCTAAAATCAGATACTCTGGAAATCCGCGGTTGGCGTTGACGCTCCTCGCTTACCCGCAACCAGAACTGCTGGTACCTATGATGCTGATACCTGTACTCTCGTATAACAAGTGAGGGGCCAAATAGGTAAGGCAGCTAAGTCACTTGTTTACAATAGTATTCTAGTCCTCTTGAAAGCCCTGCGTTGCAGAAAACGGTAATTTTGGCAGAGCTGGTATAAAAACTTCGTGGAAAAAAATCTAGCCGGCGCAATACTTTTCGTACTGCTCGTAAATGTAGTTATCGGTCATCCCCGCTATGTAGTCGCACACCACCCTGGGCAGTGGTTCCTGTTTTGCTTTTTCCCGGTAGTTCGAGGGTAAATTCTCTGGTTTTCTAAGCCAAAAGTCGAATAGCTGGCTAATCACGCGCTCGGCGTCATTCTTCTCCGGACTGAGCGCTTCGCTGAAATAGAGGTTCCGATAAAGAAATTCCTTGGCTTGCCGCCGCTCCTGCTCAACTTCCGGACTCAATATAGCCAGCCGCGTCGGGCAGGCTCGCACGTCCTCTAGAGTTCTGATATTTTCTGCCTTGATCTGTGCTTCCGTGTTGTGGATCAAGTTTCCTACCAAATGGTTGAGCACCCGCTTCAAGGCTTCGTTAAACTGCAGCTTCTCGAGGGCCTTCGGGTAAGTGCGCTGAACTTCGGGAAAGAAGTGCTCAAATATGGGCACGCCGGCGCGAATCTGCGCCAACGTGAGCATGTGCGCTTCGTATCCATCATCGAGATCTGCGGTGCTATACGCAATTTCATCCGCTACATCAATCAGTTGGGCTTCAAGAGGCGGGCGTTGATCGAGCAAATATTCCGAAATTTCAGGAAATTCGGCGGCGGAGTAATCGTGGGAGTGCTTGATGATTCCTTCCCGCACCTCGAAGGTGAGATTTAGGCCCCGGAAGGCGGCATAGCGCAGTTCGAAGTCCTCCACAATTCTCAAGGCATGCAGATTGTGGTCGAAAAAAAATCCATGCTTGCGCATCTCGGCGTCGAGAGCCTTTTCACCGGCGTGTCCAAACGGAGGATGACCGACGTCGTGAACCAGTGCAAGCGCTTCCACAAGATCCACGTTGACCTTTAATTGTGCGGCGATCGTACGCGCGATCTGAGCAACTTCAATGGTGTGAGTCAGCCGGTTGCGGAAATGGTCGGAGTGGCGGCGAGTGAAAACTTGCGTCTTTGCCTCAAGACGACGAAACGCCCGCGCATGGATTACGCGGTCACGGTCTCGCTGAAAATCGTTACGGTAAGGATGCGCTGGTTCTGGATGGCGGCGCCCGCGCGATTGTTCGACCCTCACCGCGTAGTCAGCGAGCATGAGGAAAGTCTAGCATTCTGGTAAGCCGCGGCCCTCTCGGTCAAACAGCAGAGGACGTCGCAGGACTACTTCGTGGTCGTTTATTCTTTGGCTAGCTTCACCTTGGCCGACTCTAGTTCCCTCTGAACCTTCGCGACATCGTCCGTGTCGACTTCGGCAGCAACGGTCTTGTTCCACTCTTGCAGCGCACGGTCCCAGTGGGTGACCGCTAGTTTCAGATGTCCAGTTTTCTGATAAAGATCGCCAAGATGCTCTTGAACGGTAGGATCGGCTCCCATGTGCTGTGAAGCCTTGGTCAGACTGTCTTCAGCCTGATCATATTTGCCCATCTTGAAATAAACCCATCCGAGCGAATCGAGGTACGCACTATTTGCGGGTTCAAGGTCGACGGCTTTCTTGATAAGAGTCAACGCTTCGTCTAACTTCACCCCGCGGTCCGCAAGCATATAACCTAGATAATTCAGAGTCATCGCGCTTTGCGGATCGCTCGCCAGAATCTTGCGGAAGATTTCTTCAGCCTTATCATTTTTCTTTTGCCGCTCATACATTGATCCCATCAAGAACTGTACGTACTCCTTATCGTCGGGCTTCGTCGAAAGCTGCTCCGCCTTGCCCAGAGCTTCTTCCGCGTCGGGCCAACGCTTGAGGCGGCTATACATTTGGCCCAGCGTCACATAAACTTCGCGGTCTTCAGGAGTGCCTTTCAGCAGCGAACGCACCTGCTGGAAGGCGGTATCAGATTGGCCCTGATCGGCTAGCTGTGAGGCATAGACCATCTTCAGGCCGCGATCATTGGGCAGCTTCTCGGTGGCTTCTTTGGCGGCATCAGTGGCTTGCTGCCATTGCTTTACTTCGCGATAGGTGTCAATAATCTGCTGATATCCACGCACCGCATTGTCGTCGCCCAAGGCCAACATCTTGCGGAAACTGTCGTTCGCGAGCTGGCTGTTTCCGTTATCGCGATAGATGGTCCCGAGGCGCTCCAGGAATACAGCGCGGTTATTCTTTTCACTCTGGCTATAGCCATTGTCGGGCTTTTCTGATTTCTTAAGAAGATCCTGGAGGACCGGTATTGCTTCGTCGTAGCGTCCTTGCGCCTGGTAAACGGCTGCGATGTTGTAGGGAACCTCCAGCGAATCCGGCACCATCGACTGCGCTTTCTTGAGATTGTCAAGAGCGAGGTCGAACTTACCATTTCTGCGATAAATCTCCGCCATGCTGATAAAAGCTTCCGCATCTTCAG
>JAOAPG010000068.1 GCA_025462785.1 Acidobacteriaceae bacterium | reverse complement strand
CGAACAGCAAACCGCCGATAACCGTCACGAAACTCCAGAGGACCGCCTTGGACTTATCGCCCAACTTGGCGGCACGAATTGCCAACAGCATGGTCAAGCTGCTCGTGACCAGGACGAAGGTCATGATCATGGCATTGAGGACGCTGGAAAATTCAAAAGGATGAGGCCAGTTGGCAGTCGAGTTTCGCAAGTAACCGTAGCCAAACAGGACCGCACCGAACGTGACCGCATCAGATGCGATAAATAACCACATCACCAGCTTTCTCGATGGAATCGAGAACGGAGATTCTTCCATCACACCTGCCGATGGGTGTGCTCCGACTGCTAAGTTGGCCTGGCTCACAGCGCCTCCTGGAGAACTCGAAGATTGAACATTTGAAGCCATTTAAAACTTCGTTATCAGCAGAAACAATAAATAAAGCCAAAGAGCATCCATGAAATGCCAGTAATGAGAGGTTGCGTCCAGCGTGCTTCTCCGCAAGACTCCCCTTCTCAGTTTGCTGATCACTGCGACCAGCCCACCAAGTCCTCCTAATACGTGCATTGCATGGATCCAGGTGAATACATAAAAAAAAGAACTACTTGGATTTGTGGCAACGTACCAGCCCTGCGACCTTAGCTGAAGCCACGCGGCATATTGGCCCGCTACAAATAGCACGCCCAGAAACAGAGTTATATATAACCAGCGCGCCGGATATTGGGCACTCAATCGCAAGCCACCCATATAGGTTGCAATATGGCGGCGAGATAATTCCAGAGTTACACTACTGGCCAGCAAAATCGCCGTGTTCAGATACAAAATGTGCGGCAAAGCCAAATGCCGCCAGTCCGGCGCAGTACCCTGGCGAACAACCATCGCACTGGTGAAGGCAGCGAATGACATCGTGATCGCCGCCAGCCCTACCCAAACGCCAGTTTTCGCCGGCTCCCCAGAGCGATCCTGAACGGATCGCAGATTCCGGGTTGCGGGAGGAACCAGATTGCGCCAACCGCTGCCGGAACTTCCGCCTATTCGCTCAACTCTCGGCGGTTCGTGTGTTGTGGTTGCCATAAATATTATAAGAACTTCACTTCTCGGAGCTCGCTCTGAGACTCCGTTTAGGGCGTCAATTTCTTATCATCTCGTACTGTCTGGATTTGCTCCGGCGAGTCTTGCATCACGTAATCGCCGGTTGAGCTCTCAATCCCATATTGATAAGGATCATGGTAGACAACCGGGTGCTTGCCACCAAAGTTGTCCCACGGCGGAGGCGAGGACGTGCTCCATTCGAGCGAAGTTCCTTCCCAAGGATTCGCGGAAGCCGGCTTACCCCAGAAACGGCTGTGCAGTAAGTTGTACAAGAAGATGAGCTGGACAGCGCCGGTACAAAGCGCGGCGATGCTGATGAACTTGTGCACTGGCATTAACGGGCCCATGAAATCGTCGACGAATGTGGAATAACGACGAACGTTACCAGCCAATCCGAGATAATGGAATGGCATGAAGATGCAGTATGCGCCAACGAACGTAAACCAGAAATGAGCCTTCCCAAGCGTTTCGTTCATCATGCGGCCTGTCATTTTCGGGAACCAGAAGTAGGTTCCAGCAAACATTCCGAAGATAGCCGCCACGCCCATCACCATGTGGAAATGACCCACCACGAAATAAGTGGCGTGAAGATAGATATCGATGGAAGGTTGAGCCAGGAAGAAGCCGCTCACTCCACCCGCGACGAACATTGAAACGAATCCGAGTGCAAACAGCGAAGCGGAATTGATACGTAGCTTCGAGCCGTACAAGCTACCGACCCAAATCAACGTCAAGATGGTCGCCGGAATGGTGATGACCAGCGTCGGGAATGAGAATGCTAACGCAGAAACCGGATTCATTCCGCTGACGAACATGTGGTGTCCCCAAACCATATAGCTCAGGAAACCAATGGCCATCATGCTGTAGATCACTACCTTGTGGCTAAGCAGTGGACGGCGATAGCTGTTCACTAAAATGTGCGAAACGATTCCAGCTGCCGGCAGAATGGCGATATACACCTCTGGATGTCCGAAGAACCAGAAGAGGTGCTGCCAGAGGAGAGGAGAACCGCCAGAATGCGGCTGCAGTTGATCGTTGACCACTAGCCCGCCAGGAATGAAGAAGCTGGTTCCTGCAACGCGATCCAGAATCATCAGAATACAGGCTGGTAGCAGAACTGCGAACGCCAGCAATCCGATGCAGGAAGTAATAAACCACGCCCATGTACAGAGCGGCATCCGCATGAACGTCATGCCCTTGGTTCGAAGATCAAGCGTCGTGGCAATGAAATTCAGCGAACCCAAGAGCTGGCCAATACAAAAGATTCCGATTGAAATGGCCCACAAGGTTTGTCCGACATCTTCTCCCGGGCCTGTGATTTTGCCGAGTGTGCTGAGAGGTGCATAGGCAGTCCAACCAGCGAGTGGCGGGCCGTCGCCAACGAAGAATGCTGCGAACAGAAAACATGCGCCAACGAATGTCACCCAGAATGACATCATGTTGAAACGGGGGAACGCCATGTCGTCAGCGCCAATCTGGATTGGCAGGAAGTAATTACCAAAGCCGGCGAACGGAACATTGGTAAGCACAAAGAAGACCATGAGCGTGCCGTGCATGGTCATCAATTGCAGGTAATACTCAGGAGTGACGACTCCGCCTGGCGCACCCGCCGGCGAAAGCAGGCCCAGGCCGGGAATCGCAAAATTCGGCCACACGAGATGAAGACGCATGATCCAGGAGAGCACCATTCCAACCAGGACCGAGAACAGTCCCAAGGCGTAATACTGCTTCCCAATGACTTTGTGATCGACACTGAAGATGTGCTTTCGAATGAAAGACGTCGGCGGCCCGTGATGCGTGGCGTGCACTGCTGTGTCGTGCATAATCCTCACCTTTTAAAACAGATGTTTACGTTTCTAAGACGGATGCCCAAGTTAAACCGCGAAAAACTCCACTCGCTACTGCATTGCTTGTTCTTTTTTCAACCACGCGTCGTAATCTTCCGGAGATAGCACTGAAAGATACGCCTTCATGTTGTAGTGACCCAATCCACAGAGCTGGGTACAAACAATTTCGTATCTCCCAACCTTCGTTGCTGTGAAATGGAGTGAAAGATCCAACCCCGGAACGAAGTCCTGCTGCACCCGCAATTCTCGGACATAGAACGAGTGACCGACATCCTTTCCGTGCATGAGAAGGTGGACTTCACGATTGACCGGAATGGCCATTTCCGCAGCCACGATGTCGTCCTTTGAATCCTGGTCGTGAGTCTGATCCAGGCCGAAATAGTTTTGATTGCCCTCATTCACTAACTCGGGATGAATAGGGCCGAATTTTCCATCCGGTCCGGGATAGCGGAAGTAAAAGGCAAACTGGCCAGCTTGCACTTGCAGCGGAAGCGCATTCGCACCTGGCGGCGTAAAGTAGATGCTAGCCCAGGCTTTTTGTCCGAAGACTCCCAACGCCAGCACTTCCGTCCCTACAAGCAGCACAGCCGCAGCCACCAGTCCCTTAGCGCCGCCTGGGAAGTTTCTAATCTTGGCATCAGGGCGAGCCGACGAAGCTGTCCAGATAAAAATGCCTAGGATGATTTGAGCCGCTACGAATGCGACGCCGGCCTCGACCATGGTATCCGCGAGTTGCTCGTCGATCAGATGTCCGTGGGTAGAAATGTCCTCCGGCGGAGCCCATGTGTGCCTCACGATGGGAATCGCTGACAGAATTGCCACCACAACCTGCGTCACCGCTAATCATTTGCCCATGGTGCCTCGCCTTTTTAATGAGAATCTAGAGGGTTGTCACAACAAAAACCGCGGTCGTCGCGTGTCTTGCGACGACCGCTCCAGTGATCGGTAGCAACAATTACAGAAACAATCCTTAATCCGAGCTGAAATCCCGAACTACATTTACTTGGCCGTGTAAGCAAAGCTGACGGTCGCTGGCTTGCCAGCCGCAACGGTGATCTGTTGAGTTTGCATACCGTAAGTTTCCTGCCATGCAGTCAGGGTGTAGTTGCCCGGTGGAATATTCGGAATGGTAAAAGCACCATTGGTGTCGCTTACTCCGTACGGTCCCTTCACTACTGCGAAATACCCATGCATCCAGGGATGAATATTGCACTTCACTGGAATTGAAACTTCCTCGTTCTGCCATTTCGTCTCGATTGGCGGAGCTCCAGGAGGCTGCGATTTGTTCCACTCCGGATTCTTTGTCGGTTGCGGGTGAATGTTGTGCGAAGTCTGATCCGCATTGACAATCTTCATGGCCTGACTGACATCGACCGCGCTAACGTGCGGAATATACTGGCAGCCCTTCTGATCGACTTCCGCAGGTTGCGTTGCGACTACCGGAGGTCCGCTCCAGCCCTGGCTGATATAAACAACCACGTTCGCCAAACCGCCACTTGGTCCTACTACGACATTCTCCGTGGTCACAGGCTTGCTGGCATGGATCGCCGCGCAACTCGGCTCTTTCGACATATCAATCGGTCTTTGGCGAGGAGGCGTACCGTTAAGCTTCACAGTTCCGGTGATGCTACTTTCTCCAGCGGGGGGAGCGGCGTGAACTCTGCGCACAGAAGTCACCACTCCAATCGTAAGCAGCAGAACAGCGCACAAAACTGCCGCAAGCTTGTATTTCAAGTGCTGTCTCATATGTAAGTTCTTTCTCCTAAAAACTCTCAAGTCTATTGTTGGGGAGCCGGTGCCGGCGGTGGAGCAGGGGCCGCATTATCCTGCGAAGGCGCAGGTGCCGCTGAGGGTGCTGTTTCGGCTGCCGGAGGTGCCGCTGGAGCTGCCGGTAGCGGTATGCTTGGATTAATAGGTTTCAAACCCAGTTGCTTGGCCAGGAGTCTTTCTTTTGTTTTAAAGGGTTGCAGAGTACGAAGATAGAAGACCAGATCCCATGCCTCGTCCGGCTTGACGTTGTCGGCAAACGAGGGCATCGGAGTACCATCCAGGCCGGTCATGAAGATCCTATAAATATCTTCGTCAGCGCTGCCGCACTTAGGCCGGGAGCCTTCCGCAAAGTTATAGGCTTTTATAGGACGATTTTGGTCGTCGGTAAGGGTATCGGACGAAGGGCCATTGGCCCGGCCTTCGACCCCGTGACACTTCCAGCATTCCAGCTTTTGAAAGAGAACCTGCCCAGCCTTGACCCGATCGGCGGTGATTTCGGGCTCTGGAGGAATTTGAATGGGAGTTCCCGCCTTATCGGTCGTCCACTTAGCCGAGAAATGCTTGACCCACGCGACCAAGTCCGCCCTTTCTTGCTTGGTGAGCGTATTCCAGGAAGGCATCACCGAACGATCAAAACCGCGTCCGATGCTGTTGTAGAGATCCTCATCCGTCGGCAACGTTCCGCTCGGAGTGGAGCGGCACTTGAATTGACCAAGGGTAAAATTGCGCGGCTTGGGGTCGACCCACTGCGCATTTTCTCCTTCGCCGTCACCCTCTTCGCCGTGACAGCCTACACAATAACGCCGATAGTTTCCTTTGGCGTGCACGGCATGACCGGTCAAGCCATCGACGTGAGCTTCCATATTGAGCCGCTGGTCCTCTTCATACTTCGTCATCTGCGCAGAAGAAGAACCGCACAGTGCGAGAACCGCGACCGCACCTACAAACCACGACCAATTGAGCATTTTTATGCGCATCGCCATTCCTTTAGAAGTCGAAGTCAAATCCAGAGATCAAAGCACTGCTGGTCTGGTCTGTTCCGTCCGGGGCTGTTCCTACGGAACGCAGCCACGAATATTCGTTATGCCAGGCAAAACCCGCACGGCTGGTCATGATTGGCATGTAGCGGAAACCAAAGGTGTACATATCGATGTTGCCTAAATTAGATGCGAACGTAGTGCTAGCTTGCTGGGACATGCGCTCCCACTCTGATCTCTGAATGAAGATCAGCTGCGGGCTATACACATAGTGGTTTTCTACCAGGAATCCATTCCAGCTCGGAGCCCGCGCGGTCGCGGGAAGAACTGTCCCGGGCGTGTTGTTTGGACCGCCCGGGTTGTCAATCGGGTTGCCGAATCCTGCTCCAAACCAGACGTTGTCATGACCATGCTGGGTCACAACTTGCGTGTCGAACTTGCCGAAGTAAAACTGGCCTATGAAGCCCACACGACTGAAGTTCTTGTTACCGGTACCAGTGCTTGGCAGCGCGGTACCTGCGCTTGTTAGATAACTTGTTGCTGCCTCTCCAACCATCGCGTAGGCGCCGATTCGTTGCACTCCAAGCCTGCCTGTGTCGAATGCTTGGCTAGCAGCAAAGAACCCACTATAGGAATTGCTCCCGTATGGTGAATCAACGTTTCCATCCGTAGAGCTGAACAATGACGCCGAAAGACGGGTTCGATCATTGACCGAGTGCCCCATCCATTCCACACCCAACTGGTTGTCTCCAATCTGCCCAAAGATGTTAGCGTCACCCACTGGGATAAAGTGGTAAGTCTGGTAAACACCCGAGATAGCGGTCAACGTCAATATTCGCTTTTCAGAAAGCAGGTTATCGAGCTCAAATTTGCCCAGCTTGACGTTGAGCCATGGGCTGCCAAAAAGGTTATCAAGTCTGCCGAAGACCTGCTCGAAGTGGAATGCGCCCGTCTCGTCAGAAGAGGGGAGCACATAAAACGAAATATTCTTCTCGAGGGTGCCGCCGGTGTGAAAGTCCAAGCCGGTGATATTGAATCCGGTAAAAGTAACCTTTGCGAGCCCCGTGTTCGGTCCTGCAGGCGTGTCCACGGAATTCTTGTCGGTGCTCTGGCGTTGCCAGTATGGAATAATGCGGAAGGTAACCGGCCAGTACCCCGGGTTCTGCCAGATCGGGGCGTCGCGATCGTTCATTAGCTGATAGCCGTTGTCCTTAAACTTCTGCCCAAAATAGTTGAGCATCGGCCAAGCTTCGTGACACGCCGAACAGCGCAGTCCATACTTTCTAGCGAATGCGGGCAACGCATTTGCGCTCTGAAACGACCCCAACAGCAGAAATGCAAACAGCAAAAAACCGGCAAGACTCCTCCGGGAAGGCGTCATCGAGTCCTCCTGCAGCAATTTCAAAGCGCTTGGTCCAAACGTCATACCAAGTTGTGCGCGTAGACGCACTAATTATCACGTACAAAGAATGAGTGTCAAGACAAAATGGAAAAAGATGATTGGGATGATACGTTTGGAGGGTTAGCGATACGTCTAAAGACGTAAGAATTTCAGGATTTACTAGCGAGCCAGCAATTTGGCAATAGTATTTGCGACCTTCTTCGCACGATCACGGTCCTGTCCCAAAACTACGGGGCGCATGAATCCGAAAACCAAACCAAGCGCCCCGACGGAGTGGGCGAGAGCCTCTATCTCCTCGTCGCTGAAGCGCTTACTGGCGCGATAGCGTTTCAGGCGCTCCACAATAGTTCTCGTGCGCTGGCGCAATGAATTTTGCCTAAGCAGATCTGCTACCGTGGAATCTAAAAGCGACCGCGGAATAAGAACTTTGAGAACTTCGCGGTCGCCCCACATACGCTCGATCTCCCACTCTACTAATTGCACGAACTCATCTTCGAATCGCGCGGCAGGCAACAACTCTTGATTCAGATCTGCTACTTCCTCGAACGCGCGATCCTCAATGATGGTCGAAAGCAAACCCGCTTTTCCGCCAAAATAGCGGTGAATTAATCCTTCCGCACAACCCGCAGCAGCTGCGATTTCTCGTGTCGGAGTTGCTTCATAGCCTCTCTGTCCAAATAAGTCCGCTGCCGCCTGTACCAACGCTTTCTTTTTTCCGCTCCTGTCGCGGATTCTCTTTGGGCGCGCCGTCTTGATGGCATGCACAATGCCGAGTGGTGAAGATCCAGGGGCCGGGTTCGCTTCAATCGTATTCATAATTATCGGTTCCGCTTACAAAATCCTAACACTCGCATGTCATGGGAGATGTCAAAACCTTGTAAGAACTTTGGGTAGCATTTTGAGCACTCCAAGCGCGCAAAGTTGACACAATCGCCGGATAAAGAGTATGGAATTAGACACTAAGGAAGCCAGAGGCCAGCGCCACTACAGTGGGCTGAATTGGTGAAGTTTGTGGCACGGGCCAACTATCCGGACATGTACAAGACGTCTGTAAACTTCTTCGCGTTTATGGCAGATCGATGCCAAAGGGATATCTCTTTACTGCCCCGATTTTCGCTTCGAGTCATCGCGTTGATCTTTTCCGTATGTGTGTGTATTTCCGCAACCTAC
>JAOAPG010000014.1 GCA_025462785.1 Acidobacteriaceae bacterium | reverse complement strand
ACTGATGGCGCGATCTTCCGGCAACCAGTCCGATGCGGTGACGACCTCTCCTTTATATAGAGCGAGAAAGCCGTCGTCTGCGAGTGCGAAGCCTGGCATCTTGAAACCGCCGGCGGTACAGAGTTTGAATGCCCACTTCGCGAGCACGCGGTTGATGACCGAATTGAGGTAAGGGTGTTTGATAAGGTAGCCGCTTGAGTCCGCCTTAAGTACAGCCTCTAGGACGGTGCGTTCAAAAGAGGTGTACTCGGAGTCGGCTTCCTCTACCTGTGTCGCTTGGGTGCGGGAACTGCCAAGAAGCTCCAGAACGTCTTCATATTTGCCGTCTTGGCAGGCAGTTCGCAGTTTTCGGCCTTGGTGCATGGCAAGCGGTAGAATTTCGAGTTGCATCGACTCCCATGGGGCATGTTCGATTAGGGTGTAGCTGCTATGGAGTTGAAGCGACTGAGACACCTCCCGGATGCCAAATACCACAGGACCGCGATAGCTCCGAACCTCCAGCTTTGGCTTTCGCCAGCGAAGGAAGTCTAGAAACCTCGAAGTCTGTTTGTATTCGGGCTTGACGCACGATTCCGGCAAAATGATGTCGGCTCCGAGCTTCTCAGCCACATCATCCGCCATGATTTTGAACGCGCCCTTGGCTTGTGTGTTTTCAAAGGCGAGTCGGAACTGATAGAGCCGATGCTTGGGCAACACAAAACGTCCAAACACCGACTGCGAGATCCAACCGCGACAGTCATTGGTGCCTAGAGTACGATCCTTGACGATCAAGACACGAGCTTCCGGTAACTGGATTCGCTGTTTGCACGGCGAGACCAGAATCCCGAAGTAGGTGATAGCTGCTTGCGGCCAATGACGAAAGCGTTCCGCGATGACCGGTTCGTAACGTTCGTCGACGGCGTAGAACTTGCCACTCTTCGCCGAAGCACTCGCGCCTACGAGACGGTATCGCACATTGTCGAATTCGACGAACTTCATCGAATTTTCCACCAAGGCTTCCTGGAAGTCTTCCAAGCGGCCTGGGGGGACGTTGAGCCTTGCTACTCGGATGCCGGGATAGAGGCCTTCGAGGAGCGTATTTTTCAATTGCTCCGCTAGGGTTAACCTCGGCAAACGTCGTTTGACTTGCCCCATCTCATTGATGTCAAGCGTAACTACTGGCATTCCATTGCTCGTTTCAGTTGGCATTGCAGTCTCCTTATTTCTATCCGGCAAAGGACAGAGAAGGAGGCCGCTGCCGCCGGTCTCTTCGCTGTTCTTGGCCGAAAACGGGTAAGGTTTCCGGCCAGGTTCGCGAAGAACCGGACCAGGTTTAGTTGTTCACGAGCAGTTCCACGGTTCGCGTTACCCCGTGGCTGCACTTTTTTTCTCGCATTTTGTCCGGCAACGACAAAAAGGAGTCTGCTCACCAGCATTGCGATGGCGTTTAGGCACACCTCAAGCAAGGTGAAGCACTGACCACAATCGAGAAAGAGCTTGTGGACGGCTCTCGACAGACCAACCTCAGTCTGCTGAGAAACTTTGCTAACTGGACGTTTGCGCTCTGGGTACCGCTTCTTTTTTCAACTGCGGCTTCTTCCCGGAGAAGTCGGCAATTCCTCGCCACTCCACCACTGAGAAATAACTCAGGCCAGCCTTGAGCGATTCAACGATGGCCTCCGCCTCGCTCGCCAGCTCTCTGCCAAGATCCAGATGCCCGCTATTTCCGCCGCTCTTCGAGAGAAAGAAACGCGCCGCTTCGACTTCCACTTCATCTCCTCCTCCATTCGAGTTGATCCGGCGCCTCCCGGAAGGCACGATTGGTAGTTCCTTTGTATCTTTCACGTCGTTAGTCATGGCTGTCTCCGCAATGAGTTACTCCTTTCTTCGGACCCGAACCGCGGAACCTCTCAGCGCCGATCTTTATCCAGCGCGCTTTGTTGCAAAAGACCTGCCTCATGGCCTCCAACCATCTGCTGTTCGCCATATTCAGCGATCAAAAGCCCGCTCGGATTGACTTCCGAGCGGGCAGTCTCGACCAGACGCACGTTGTACCGACTAACGATCTGATCGATCACCTCCGCCGCGTTCTTCACCCGATGCACTTCCTTGACCCCGAAGACGACATAGGTCCACGGTGTGCCTTTGACGTGCTCGATCGAGCGAATCTCGAAATCCGAAATCAGGTGCTCACTTTTAATCTTCCCGACAGTGTCTTCATCGCGAAGCTTGTTCATGCTGAACGTACGGAGATTCGTGGTCATCATGTTCAAAGCCTCTGCAAGGTTGCGATCCACTGAGTCCGGCGTATAGGCGAGGTAGCGCCCTAGAAATTGTCGTACTGTGGCGCGGCCTTCTAAGTCGGTGGGTGCAGCATCTGAGTTCACCTCGTTCGACACACTACGTGTCGGTCCCGCACCGATCCTCCCAGTGCCAACCATGGATGCAATGCCGCTTGCGTCGATGCGAATCACGGTCGGTGGTTGCAGGCGAACGTAAATGGCAAGCCCCAGTGAAGCCATGGCAAGCACTCCGAATATCGTGGCCAGTAGCATTGCGCGGTTCGCATAAGCGCGTAGCATTCCGTCGTGCTCGTAATACTTTGTGTAGGGAGTGATGTCCGAGAGCTCTTCCACTCGACCGGGATTCGTCATCTATATCTCCTTGCCTGAAACTCCTTCCGCCACCTAAGCAACCGGTGGCGGCGGTGGTGCCGGGGGCGGTACGGCCGCGGATGTCCTTGCAGCGGAAACCATTCCCACTGAAGCTTTCGCCCAACCTGCCGCCGTCGAGATATTCCGAGCTAAAGTGATCATGGTGCTGCCCACGTCTCCACGTACAATTCGGTTCGCGATAAAAGGGATCACGGCAATGGATAACGAGAAGAGGATGGCCGTGAGCGCCAGAAGCATCATCTGGCTTGAGCCAACGAAACTGTTGAGAACTCCGTTCGCGTTGAGAACGGCGTTCATGCTCGACAGATTTACCGCTGACATCAGTACCTGGAGGATTGCGTATATGAGGCCCCAAGCTTGGAATGTCATAAGATTTACAAGGTAGGCGCGCGACAAATGGTCGACCCCTCTTGCGGGTAGAAGGGCAAGAACAAAAGGCCCCGTCACGTAAAGGACTGACCCGTACATTGCGTAGAAAATCGTAAATATGAGGTAGCACACTGGGAAAACCACAAATGCAGCCAGGATAAGCAGTAGACTGATCACCCCGGAAATCAGGCCAGTTACAAGATTCCACAGCGAACTGCTTCCGTTCGCTTGCCAATACTGGGCCAGCTGGTTCATCCAATTGGCGAAGAGATCGCCGACACCCGTGGCGTTGTAAATAAAATCAGCCACAGAATTGAACATTCCGTTGACTTCGCGAAACACGAGACCGTAGTTAGCAAAGACCAGCCCCAGGATCAGGTATTTGATACCCGACACCGCCAGCATGCGCACATCTCCGCCGTTCGCAAATGCTTGGTATGCGCTGTAAAGGAAACTGAGGAGGAGAATCGATGCGGCAATCGCCAGTACCGCGCTCGTAACATTAGCGCTGTCGATCCCATTCATCGCGGTTTGAAAGAGCTGCTCAAAATAAAACACGGCTTAGTGCCTGTTCAGGAGGTTGTAAATCTGCTGCTGGAGTGTAGCGGCGTTCGCGGCGCCGTTCTTGACACTTGCGCCTGCGTCGGCCAGATCGACGGCACGTACTCGCATCAGATCCGCCGTTGCCGACTGCGTGTAAGCGTTGGCACGGACTAGCCAGGCATCTGCTTGCGCCTCGATGATCGGCGCACTTCCGGGAGCCGCAGCCTGAATACTTTTATTGATCTGATCTGCTGCCTGAAGTTCGAGGTCTGCGAGAGCATCGATTTCAATCGCCCTTTTCATCGCAGCCTGTGCCGCCGCGTCTGTCACGTCGATCATGTCCCGAACCTGCGGCGAAGCTGAGGTGGGGTCCGGCACCGGGCCATATACGGCGGTGTACTGTGCACTCGTTTGCGCGATTCGGTTCGGGTCCCGCGAAAGCAGGCTTTGCTCAAACTGTTGGCTTGCGGGCAAGGTCGCACTGTTCACCGGAATCCGTATAATTCCTCGAATCTGGTCGGAGATTCCCTGAACGGTTGCCACCAGCGACCGTGCTTGATTAATCAGGTTCTGTGGCCACACGACGCCTTGTTCGAAACTCTTTATGCCCTGCTCGACCGACAAGATACTGTTCAAGCCTCCTCCAATAACAGTGGTGAGCGTGTTGCCGATCGTGGTGAGACCGGTTGCGAGGATTGCGCAGCAGGGGTCAACAATTTGACTTTTCAAAGGCGTCGGAGCGGTGAGAGCAAAGACAATGACCAGAACCGCGGTACGAATCTTGTGCTTCCACGCCCACAGAAACCCTGTCTTGATATTCTGGATAGCTTTACTCATCCCTAGTCTCCTCTTCTAATGTCTTTGCAATAGGTTCAGAATCAGCGCGTTCACATCCCCGGTTATTGTGGCGCCTCGTTTTCCAAGAGCATTGAAATGCGCCAATCGAGCGCCTTCCTGCCGCAACTCGGCCGCCAGCATCTTCTGCGTAACAGCTTGGCTCTGGATGCTTGCAACTACGGCACCTGCGGTCAGAAACGGTGCCGACCCCGGCGCCGCTTGGCTGGCCGCCTGCTCAATGTCATTTGCTGCCTGTAAGGTCAGATCATCCGCAGCGTCTGTCTCTTTGAGTGTTTTTAAGCTGTCGAGCGCTAGGGCATCGTCCATGTCGATCATGGTCCGGTCAGCTGGACTAGCTGCAGTCGCCGCGGGAATGGGGCCATAGGTATTCCCGTACGACATGGTGAGGCTTGAGAAATCGTTTGTTTGGTGATTTCGCATTGCGCTTTCGAGGGCCACAGGGTTTTGAAGAGTGGCGCTCTGCAGGTTGATATTGAAGATATTCTGCATGGCGCTTCTGTATTGCCCGATCATCTGCGTCACCAGAGCCTTTGCCTGGTTGATCAGCGAGACTGGCCAAGCGACCTGCTGGTAGAAATTGCTGATTGCGGTTCGGACGGAATTAATCGTGTTTAGCGCAGTCTGGATCACTCCCTTGATGACGTTCAGAACGGAGTTGATAACCGCCACCAGGCTACTTTGGGCCTGCGCCGGTGGCGGAACGGCCAGAGTGACGGCCAGTACTCCGGCCAAAGTGAGCGCGAGCACTTGTCGTCGGCTCCGCCCAACCACCGTGGCGTAGCCAAACAAAACCATAAAACTTCCGAATAAGATGTTCGTTACCTGAGCCACAGAGGAACCTCCCAATGCTTCTGAAATTCAGACAAGTGATCCACACCCCAGGTCATCCCGCGATTCATGAGGTCTAACCAGAGCGGCAAGTTCGCGATAGCCAGAGCGCCCAGTAAAAAGCCAGCAGCCCAAAATAGTGCCGGCTGGCGATGAGAGAGTCCCTTCATGGCTGTGCCTCCCTCGCAACCGCACCCGATAGTTCCTCAGGCAGTGGCGGAATATCAGCCAGTCCATGAGGAAACTGCCGCGCCAGTGCCTCGTATTGTTCGAGAGGAGAGAGGTTCGTGAGTTTCTTGAGGAACCACGCCCTGTACTTCCTTTCTCTAGGAAACGTCGTGCATACCCAGTAGTTAAGGGCTGTCGGTACGATACGGATGGTTTGTGTGGTTTCAGCTTTCTCGCCGAGCACGAGCAACGCGTCCGCGCTTTCTCCCTTTTGGGGGGCGCTGAAGCGCTTTACTTCATTCAAGGCAACCGGATTCAGAAACAGATGTTTTACAAGCGGGCTGATGTCTCCCGGCTGTTGTCCGATAATTTTCGTGCTCGCGTTCTTCAGGATTCCGGGGCCATGCTCGCGGGGACGAAATTCCGTTCCTACGAAGTCTTCGACGGTTTGGCTGATTCCCCAGACACTGGCATTTCTCTTCCTCGCGGTCCGAAAGAGTTGAACCACTTCGGGAGCGAGGGCAGGAGAATCTAAGAGAAACCAGCACTCATCAAGCACCGTGACGCTAGGCTGGCCGTTCTTGCCTCGTGCACGCGATGCCACTGCATTCGCGATCAGCATGCTCATAGCTGTTTCCAGATTCGAATCCGAGCTCAGGCCTTCAACATTAAAAAAAAGCCAGTTGCTGTCGAA
>JAOAPG010000007.1 GCA_025462785.1 Acidobacteriaceae bacterium | reverse complement strand
TACCAGAAGTCCGCCGACTAATCCGAGACTCAACGCGGAAGACATGAGCTCTCTTTTTAACAGAAGCTTCTAACAGACGCGGCGGGTGACGAGAAATTCTTTTCATCCTATCGCGTGCTACTCTCGTTTCTTTACTAGAAACGTCGCGTCCATGCCCTACTCATTCCTTTCTATCCTGTTCAGCCTCGGTGCGGTTTTCACATGGGGCGTGGCTGATTTCACCGGCGGATATGCCGCCCGGCGCGCCAATGCTTTCCTGGTCGCCATGGTCGCGCATGCTAGCGCACTAATTCTGGTAATCACCCTGGCCCTCTCCACCCACGCGGCTTTCCCTTCGCGCGCGAGCGTGGCGTGGTCGCTTGCGGCAGGATTCTCTGGCGGGGCCGCGCTGGCCCTTTTTTATCGCGCGCTTGCTGCCGGGAAAATGGGATTGACGGCACCAGTGTCGGCTGTACTTGGCGCCGCCATTCCAACCGCCTTCGCCATTGTGACTGAGGGCGCTCCAGGAACGTTGCGAATCGCTGGATTCTTATTGGCTGGCCTCGGCATTTGGCTGATCTCGCGCACCCAAGACAACACGCGTCCCGATGGAATCGGTTTGGCCGTACTCGCCGGAATCGGATTTGCCGGATTCTTTCTCTGCACCAAGGAGGCGGGAAACGCCTCATCATTTTGGATTGCTACATTCGCCAAAGCAGCATCCCTTGGACTAACCGTTCCCATAGTTCTGTTCGGGCGCAGCTTTCGCAACCTCCACCGTCCGAGCGCGGGCTTCGCGGTCTTAGCGGGATGCCTCGACGTAACCGGCAGCGTACTCTTCATCCGCGCCAGTCAAACCGGGCGGCTAGATACAGCAGTCGTGCTGAGCTCGCTGTATCCAGTGGTAACGGTGTTGTTGGCGAAAATAATTCTGAAAGAACACTTCACGCGCTGGAAAGCAATAGGAATGGTAGCGGCGTTGTTGGCGGTGCCCATGATTGCCATGTAAAGAGGTTCATGTAGGGACGGGCGCTCTCGCCCGTCCAGGCCGAGCAAAGCTCGGCTAGCCTTTGCTCTTTCCAATTCTGCTAACATCCGCTCGTGGCTCTCGTTGAAATTCGCAATCTCACCAAAGTCTTCCCGCTCGGGGAGTCTATCTTCGGCGGCAGCTCTAAGGGAGAGATCCGCGCCGTCGATGATGTTTCCCTAGACATTGCGTCCCGTGAAACTCTCGGCCTCGTTGGCGAATCCGGATCAGGCAAGAGCACCTTGGGACGTTTGATCCTTCGTTTAATCGAACCAACTTCCGGAAGCGTGCGTTTCGATGGACGCGACTTGCTCGCAGCCAGTCATACCGAAATGCGCAAGCTCCGCCGCGACATGCAAATCATCTTCCAAGATCCATTCGGATCGCTCGATCCTCGCGTGCGTGTAGAAGATCTGATCGCAGAGCCGCTTGTAATTCATAGCGAAATCACTGCCGGTGCCCCGTCCTATCGCGAAGCGAAGGGCGGGGGTGGTGAATCAGCGGGTGGCCCATCTTTCGCGGTTTCTGCGAAAGGTGGGACGCGAAGCACATCCTCTCGCCGTATTCGTGTCGCAGAACTTCTTCGCGCCGTCGGACTCGACGAATCCGCCATGCGCCGCTTCCCCCATGAATTCAGCGGAGGACAACGCCAACGGATCGTCATCGCCCGCGCATTAGCGTTGCGCCCAAAATTCATCGTCGGGGACGAACCTGTGTCGGCGCTCGACGTAAGCGTGGGCGCACAAATCGTCAACCTGTTGGCGAAATTGCAGCGCGAGTTCGGCTTAACCTATCTGTTCATCTCGCACTCGATGCCAGTAGTGAGATATCTGGCAAATAGAATCGCAGTAATGTATCGCGGAAAAATCGTGGAAGTAGGAGATACGGAAAGAATCACGACGAGACCCGAGCATCCATACACGAAGAAGTTGCTCGCGGCCACGCCAGAGGTCATGGCGTAACCGTTCAATGTGGCAACGCTCGCGTAGGGACAGCCGCCCTCGGCTGTCCAACCGAGCCTAGTTTAGTGCGGCCTCCACACGCGAATGTTCTGAAGTTCGCCGACAAGAGTTTACGCTCTTCCACGACAGCGGGAACATACTCGTTTTGTCCACACCGATTGTTCGCGCAAATTTTCGTACACGAGACCAGCGTCTTTGATATTTAATCACGCCGCAAAGAGCTAGGCCACCTTGCCTCCGTGGTGAAATTGTTCCAAAGCGTTTATCCTCAGTCCGTACTGGAGGCACTCCCATGAAAAGCATTCTGCGTTTTCTAGCGATCATGACACTCACCGCTGCCGCGTGGTCGCAGCAATCCGCGGCGCCGAAAACTCCCGCCGCAGCGCCACCAACAACCAAAGATCCCGTCTCCACTTCGATTCGCACGCTCCTGCCCCGCTCGCAGAAAAATATTCTGGCCGCTATCGAAGCCATGCCCGCAGACAAGTTTTCTTACAAGCCGACGCCGGACCAGATCACATTCGGTCATCTGGTGGTCCACATCACTGAATCCAACAACTCTATGTGCGCAAAAGCTGCGGATGTGCCCGCACCCAAAGCTGCCGATGTCAAAGACACCGATCCAAAGGACAAGCTGCTCACCGCCGCCAAAGCTTCCTTCGACTTCTGTGGCGAAGCTCTAGGCAGAATGGACGACTCCAAACTCGGCGACAGCGTGGAGTTGTTTGGCGGCCATCAGTTTCCTCGCGCAATGGCGGTGCTGGGATTGGCAAGCGGATGGGCGGATCATTACGGAGCAGCAGCCATGTATCTGCGTCTGAATGGAATCCTGCCGCCGACAGCGCAGCCGAAGAAGTAGCGATCAGGGAATATTCACTAGTACAGCCGGCCCCGGCTGTCCTGCACAGTCCAAAGACAAGCAGAGCTGTCTTTTGTTTTCAAACACTTATCTCTAAGTTATTGGAAATGCCCGCAAAGCGTTCAACAGCGACCAGTTAATCCAATATCGACTGACGACGTAGAATGCCCGCAAGGAGTGATTGCATGAGTTGTAAACGACGACCGCACCTCGGAAGCAGGAAAGGGGGGCATCCAGAGTTCCGGATTCGCCTGAGACGCTCCTGCGCGAATAATAGCTTTGGAATAACGATAACGCCACGCCACTCGAAAAGATATTTTGAGAATCGGAGAGAATTTCGAGCTACTCGATATGAACCAGATCGCTTGCCGGAGTAACCACTGGAGGCGCGGGATGCTGCGGGGCTCGCCACGAATCCACTACTGATACTTGATGCACACATGAGACAGTGCAATTGGGCGCGCAACCTTTTTCGGTTAAATATTCGCGGCGTATGTCATTGACCGTGTAATCCGTGAGAGATATTCCGGGATATCCGCGTTGCTGCGAACAATAATGCACTAATCCGTTTTCGCAAATGTATAAATAGCGCGCACCCGCACGGCAACGCCATTCATTCGGAAGTCCTTCGGCAATATTGTTTTGGAAGCCGTTGATGCGCGTAAAGCTGCGCTTCGACATGGATTGCATCTCGCGGTAGACGCGCTTCTCTTCATCATTGAGCGGCTGCAACTGTCCGCTGCCGTCGTGAATGATCCCGATCGTGGAAGTAAATCCAAGCGCAACAGCGCGTTTGCCGATGGTGAGCGCATCTTGTGGATTGCGAACGCCGCCGCCAACCACTGAATTGATATTCACGTGAAAGTCCGCGTGCTCGGCAAGGAGTTGTAGTTTCTTATCAAGAACTTTCAGGCTCTTCTTGGAAACTTCGTCTGGCGTAACGTTGTCGATCGAAATCTGTAACCACTCAAGCCCCGCGCGATTCAATCGCTGAATGCGATCTGCTACCAGCAAGTAGCCGTTTGTGATCATCCCCGTGATCATTCCATTCTTACGAATGCGGCCAATGATTTCATCGAGTTCGGGATGCAGTAGCGGTTCGCCGCCGCTGATTGTTACAACCGATGTTCCGAGTGCTCCCAATTTATCGACACGCTCGAACATGATTTCAAGCGGAACCGGTTTTGAAAAGTCGTCATATTCGTTGCAATATTCGCAGGCGAGATTGCAACGGCGCATGGGAATGATGTGCGCGAGCAGCGGATGATCGGTTGAAATCAGCGCTTTGGCAACTTTTCGCGCGCCGCGAAGGTCGTGCTGAAAACCTTTCAAACGGCGCCGCAAAGATGTAGGACTTTCAGACATGAAATTGCACCGTCTATTACAGCACGGGGATAGGCTAACTGCGTCATTCTTAACAGTGTTTGGGATGATTCGGAGGCTGAACGGTTGGAATAAGTAACTTTTCTACTCACGCGTCATCGTGGAAGAGCGGCGCTTTCAGCGCCGCGTGGATCGTGCGTTCAAATCGACACGGCCCTAAAGGGTCCGCTCTTCCACGAGCCTAGTTACGGCTTCTCTGCAGAACATAACCCCGAAGCTGCACGCACCCGACGCGACAAGACTCCGTGATTTAATCTTTTGAGTTTTCCAGCAGCTGATCCAAGTCTTCTCGCGAATAATACTTTCCTCCCTGAATTACTGCTGCGATTTTTTGGGTATTGCTTATGTCTTCGAGTGGGTTTGCATTCAGCAGAACCAAATCCGCTATGTGGTCCCTCTCGACGACTCCATACTTGTCGAGCTTAACCATGAATATTGCCGGATCGATGGTCGCCGCCTGCAGTGCTTGTGCAGGAGTAAATCCGCTTTTGACCAACCATTGCAGCTCCTGATGCAGACTGAATCCTGGAACTACATACGGCGCCGGCGACTCGGTTCCGGCCATGAACTGTACTCCCGCGCGATGCATCGCTCCCACCAGCTCAATATCGCGGGCTGCTACTTTCTGTGCTTCTTCCGATTGGACAGAGGCCGTTCCGTGCAATCTTTGTGATTCCCAACTCCCACGTACTGCAGCTGGCACGTACTTCAACGCCGCATCGTTCTCTGTCCGAGGGCTGGCGAGATTCACGCTGGTCTGGGACCAGACTAGGGTTGGAACCATCCGCGTACCACGATCTGCAAGGCGGAGGAATAAATTCCGCCCTTTTTGCGAATCATATGTAGCCCTCGTTTGCGCCGCGAGAGATGCATAGGCTTTGTCGTCATGACTCCCCAGTGCGCGCTGTCCCTCTTGGCGAAGCTCGTCTTCTTTCGAAGAACACGCCAGCATGATTCCGGCCAATTGCTCGATACTTTTTGGCTCGGCGTCACTGCCTTCGCTCAGCGCTGGAGCGCTCACCGCCACGGTCTGCCAATCACGCCTGTTTTCGGCGACAGACGAATTGTTGAAAACGATATGAGGTCCGGCGAACTCACCCAGCTCAATGCGGTCTCTTCGCTGTTCGAGCAGGTCGGTGTCGCCACCCATATCGCGTATCCCGGTCACCCCGTTAGCGATATAGAGCGAATAAATCGTCCGTTCGTCCCAGTCCTTGGCGGAATTGCCCGTGCTGTGCACGTGCATATCCCACAAACCTGGAATCAGGTACTTACCATTTCCGTTGATCACGCGAGTGTGCGGGGAGCTCTCGACAATTGCGAATTTGGCGACGGCTACTATCGTGTCCTGTTGAATAACAACCGTCCTGTGGGGCTGAACGGTGCCATCACGCGTATCGATGACATTGACATTGTTGAGAACGAGCGTTTCGGGCGAAGGCTTTGGGTGGGAACGAGACCAAAGGGGGATACTCAGGAACAAACAAAGAAGGCAGGAGGCTCTCATCTCGAACTCCTAGAAAAGAGATCTGCAAACGAGCGTCGCAGGCTGGCTTCGGCGAATGCTTCGCGAACCAGCAGGATGGAAATTCAGAGAAGATTAAGGCCGAGTAGCAACGCCGTCAAGTAGATTCGGAAAAACATTGTCACGAAGGCGGTCACCAGAAGATCGAGCTGTGCTCGACCCGGACAGCCGGGGCGGCTGTCCCTGCGTGATTGTTCCCCAAGAAATTATTTCGCGGCGGCGGCGTCCAATAGGTTCAAAAAGCTTACTTTCTTTTCGGCGGGGAGGAATGAGGCTTCGAACGAATTGCGGGCTAGTTCGCGGAGATGTTCGTCGGTGAAGCCGAAAAACTCCTGCGCTAACTGATATTCCCGGATCAAAGACGTGTGAAACATGGCGGGATCGTCCGAGTTCAAGGTGATCATGACGCCCTGATCGAAGTAATTTCGCACAGGATGGTCGTTCACTTTCTGACAGCAACCTGTGAGCAAATTACTGGTGATGCAAATCTCAAGCGGCACCTGACGAATGGCAAGTTCTTCCACCAGTTCCGGGTCCTGAGCTGCGGTCAAGCCGTGCCCGATCCGTTCCGCCCGGAGGTTCAACGCTCCCCAGATGGACTCGGGACCGGCGGTTTCTCCGGCATGAGCGGTGAGACGAAGCCCATTTTCCGCGGCATACGCATACTGGTCGCGAAATAATTCCGCCGGAGCTTTTTGCTCGTCCCCTCCGATGCCAACGCCGACCACGTTGCGATCGCGATACCGGACGGCCAGCTCGAATACCTGGCGTGCGGCTTCGGCGCCGAACTGGCGGACGGCATCGAAAATCCACAGCAACGAGATTCCAAAGTCTTTTTCGCCCCGTGCGCGTCCGCGTTCGAGACCTTCAAAGATGGCCTCAAAATCCTGCTTGCGCCACAGGCAGACTCCAACCGACACATAGATTTCCGCATGCAGAATGTTGTGCGCTTGAAGTTGCTGCATGAGCCGATAGGTGATGAGTTCGTAATCTTCGGGGGTTTGCAGGTCCTCGGTAAGCGTTTTGAAAGCCATGAGGAAGCCCGTGAAGTCGTTGTACCGGTAGAGCTGTTCAACTTCGGCGAGGGTGCCTGGTTTTCCATGGCGTTTGCGAAGGTCGAGTAAAGTCGGGGGATCGACAGTGCCCTCAAGGTGGAGGTGAAGCTCGGCCTTGGGCAGCGAAAGAATGAACGAGCTTGGCCGCAGAGGCGGAAGGCTCATGGTCTCGATTGTAGATTTCAAAATCAGGAATTGCGAAGCATAAAACGCACTTTTGCGCCTCGTTACTAAGGGCATCTCCAAAAGGGGGATTGCCAAGAGGTATTCTGCCTGAGAGAATGCCTACGCTTTGTACGACCAAGATGCCGAATAAAGTCAGAACGAATCGCCGGTCCGCGATTTACCTGATCGAGGAGCTGCAAGGCGACTCCGTCAAAGAACTTGAGCTGCATTGGAGGGAGTCCAGGGCGGCAGGACGATCCATTCAAATCAGCCTTTCTGAAACTCAAAACATCGACGACGCTGGCCACACCCTGTTGTCCTACATGTTTTCAAACGGAGCAGAGTTGGTGGTGGGAAAGCCGCGCGGAGTCGGAGTTGCCGAAGAAGAGGGCTGGCTGGAAATTGCGGCCGGGGAGTAGAAAACCTACTACTGGATGCGCTGGCAGTAACTCTTCAATTGGACAGCCGAGGCGGCTGTCCCTACGTGAGCTTTACCGAAGCTACGCCTTTCTTGCGAATTCGCTGTGGTGACGGCTGTAGAAGGCGTAGATCACCAATCCGATAATCAGCCAAGCAAAGAAACGCAGCCAGGTCAGGATGGGCAATCCTGACATCAACAGCACACAAAAAAGCACGCTCAGCACGGGGGCAGCTAGGCCGCCCGGGGCGCGGAATCCGCGATGCCGATTGGGTTCGCGATAGCGCAGGATTATCACTCCGATCGACACCAGGACAAAAGCAAACAGGGTTCCAATATTAGAGAGATCGGATAGCGTGCCAATGTCGAGAAATCCAGCTGGAATTCCGACAACGAAGCCGGCAATCCATGTTGCGGTCGATGGAGTACGGAAACGCGGATGTACGCGGCCGAACAGACGAGGCATTAATCCATCCCGCGACATGGAAAACCATACACGGGCCTGCCCGAGTTGAAAAACGAGCAGCGACGAGATCATCCCCATCATTGCCCCGAAGAGCACGCCCAGTTCGACCCAATGCAGACGAGCAGATCCAGTGGCAGCGGTCAGCGTCTTCATGCTATTGACCACGGGCGCGGCGTCGTCCATGAGCGATTGCCAAGGCACGATGCCCGTGAGGACGATGGCTACTCCGATGTAGAGAATCGTGCAAACGACCAAAGTCGCAATGATGCCTATTGGCAAGTCACGCTGGGGATTGCGAGCTTCCTCGGCGGCGGTCGATACAGAATCAAATCCGATATAAGTGAAGAAAATAATGGAACCGCCGGTGAGTACGCCGGACCATCCTTGAGGCGCGAACGGGTGCCAGTTGCCGGGGTGAACATAATTGGCGCCCACAATAACGAATGCCAAAATCGCCGCAATCTTGAGGATCACCATGATGTTGTTGGCTTCGGCAGATTCTCGGATGCCGCGCACCAGGATCACGGTGAGAATCATTACGATAAGAAACGCTGGTACGTTGAAACCGAAATGCAATCCAGGCGTGTAGAGCACGTTCCCCTTCAAGTCGCTTAGACCCGCAGGCAAATAGGCGGGAGAGATCCAGCGCAAAGCGGGATGCCAACCAAACCAATCGAACATGCCGACTAGATGCGCCGAGAAGCCAACACTGACCGCCATGTTGCTTACGGCATATTCCAGGATGAGATCCCAGCCGATGATCCAGGCGATCAACTCGCCCATGGTCGCGTAAGAGTACGTATACGCGCTTCCAGCGATGGGGATCATTGAGGCAAGTTCTGCATAGCATAGTCCGGTAAAGCCGCAAACGATCGCTACCAAAACCAGCGACAGCGACAATGCTGGACCCGCGCCGGGGCGGCCCAAGGTTGCGGTGTGACGGATGAGATAGTCGAGAAGTGGAGCGTTCAGGATGGAGGATGTATCGAATTTCTGTCCGGCGATGGCGGTGCCTATTACGGTGAAGATGCCTGATCCGATGACGGCTCCGATACCCAAAGCAGTCAGGGAAACCGGCCCCAGAGTTTTCTTTAGCCTTCGCTCGGGCTCGTCGGAATCCGAGATCAGGTTGTCGATGGATTTACAACAAAGCAGCTGACTGTCGGAGGTGCGAACGACGGGACGTTTTGGGATGGTTGGTGTTTGTGCCAAAGGGCTGTTGTCTCCTAAGCCAGCACTCAGCAATTAGCACTTAGCTCTTAGCCTTGAAAAATTCAAGTCAACAAGATGTCGACTATTGAATTTGGGCAAAAGCCAAGTGCTCTCGCTGACAGTTCATTGCCGCAGTTATCGCTTCGAAGCGCCGCGTACCAGTTTCTTCACTTTGCGTTTCGCCGAGCCGCGAGCGTAGTCGCGCTTCTTCAGCGGAGTCTCGGTGGCCTTCTTCTTGCGCGCGGTGCGTTTGGCTTTCTTACGTTCATCCTTGCTTAAAGCTTTGGTGTTTGCCATGAATACAGTGTGTTCTCCTCAAAGTAAGTATAAATGCTGTTGCGACTCACAGGTTCGCTAGCTGTGCGCGTTTTTGGCTCAGAAAGGCGGGAAGCGATCGCTCGATCCCCAGCACTGGACATCGTCGCTCCACCATACTTGTCCGTCTTCGTTAGTCTGAATCATCCGGGCACCGTTGGCGACCAGAAATTCCAAGTAGGGCCAGGTCTTGCTCTTGGGGTCGTGGGCAGCCAAGGCCTTGGTCACGATTCTGTTCCACAATTTACAGTCGTGCGCGGCATGGGGATACACGTCGTTGTTCCGGTCGAGAGGCCACGCAGTGTAATAGTTGTGAATCTGAAGTCCGACAGGTTCAAGATTTCCGTCGGAATTCATAATCTGCATTTCGATGACGAACATGTAGACGTCAATCGGTTTATTGGTGCCCGCTTCGGTGTCGTGGTGAAGCTCGAGCAGCATGGGCATTCCATCGAGGACGAAATAGGAACCATCAGCTGAATTCTTGGTCTGCGGCTTTTGTGTCGCGTCCGGAGATGCGGGAGGCCGCCTTTGTATTTGAATTTGCCTGGACTGCGCGAAGACAGAAGATACTGCGAGAACTTCCACAACTAGAAGCAGAAGCAACCACAGCCGTTTCTTCATCTCATATCCCCTTGGATCTGTGAATTTTTGCGGTTGGCGAAGTCAGCTGGATTGCAGCATCAGGGCTGCTCTTAAGATCTAGGCCCGCTCAAGCTGGGCGTACTTCTCTACCAGTTTCTTCAAACCGAAGCGAGGGAATTGTACCGTAAGTTTGGCATCTTCACCGTCGCCTTCGCGCTGGTAGACGGTTCCTTCGCCATATTTCGGATGTTTGACCTTCTGGCCGGGGCGGAATCCCTTCTTGCCCTTAGGTTCTTCCACCGGAAGTTTTGGGATATTGAACTTCTTCCCTTTCGAGGCAAAGAACTCGGCGATATTGTCGATTGAGTTGTAGGACTTCCCGGAATAACTTGTCGCCGAGGTGCGGGACTTTGCTTGTGTTGACCAACTCCGGCTTTGATCTTCGTCCTCGTAGGCGTAGTGGGTTGAGACAGAGTCATCGCCGGCTGCTGCGCTTCGCCCGTTTGAACGCGCTCCCATTCCGGCGCGAGCCTTGCGTGGAGATCCTAAGTCTTGCAACAGTTGGGGCGGAATCTCTTCCAAAAAGCGCGATGGAATGCTGGCTTCCGGCATGTCTGTTCCATAGCGGCGGCGATAGATGGCACGCGTGAGGATGAGCGTGTCCATCGCGCGGGTCATGCCTACGTAACAGAGGCGACGCTCTTCCTCGACATCATCAGGATGAAGGAAAGTTCGCGAATGCGGGAAGAGTCCTTCTTCTAGGCCTCCGAGAAGAACTAGCGGG
Source organism: Acidobacteriaceae bacterium (assembly GCA_025462785.1). Lineage (GTDB taxonomy): Bacteria > Acidobacteriota > Terriglobia > Terriglobales > Acidobacteriaceae > JAOAPG01. The sequence continues at coordinate 190 of JAOAPG010000007.1, read as the reverse complement.
AACTCGAGACCTTTGGCCGCGTGCAAGGTCATTAACGTAATATGCGCGGATTGTTCGTAAGCGTCGACGTCAATGACCAGAGCTGCATGATCAAGAAACTGAACAAGAGGTTCGCCGCGATCACGGGAGTCCATGGCAGCGTTGACCAATTCGCGCAGGTTCTCCACGCGCGAGTAGGCTTCGGGAGTGT
>JAOAPG010000439.1 GCA_025462785.1 Acidobacteriaceae bacterium | reverse complement strand
AGATTCCTCGCCTTGCTCGGAATGACAAGAAGAAGAGCTTGGGCTAGAAGAAGTGGACAGCAGGTCTCTCGACTTGCCCTCGTTGCGCGGCGCAACGAGGGCGCTCGAGACGACAGAAATTTGTTTCTGTTCAGGGCTTGCTTGTTGAGAGGGGGCAGGAACCAAGACCACGCCGAATTGCGCTCCCACCGCATACGTCTGCGGAAAAATACGCATCACTTGGTTGGGGGTCGCGTCACTAGTGATGTCGTAGTCGGCGGGCTCGCGGCCGAGAAGCAGATCGCGGACACATCCTCCCACGAGATACGCGTGGTGGCCATGTTCGCGAAGCGTGCGGATGATCGAGATGGCGAAGTCTTTCAACATTGCGTTATCAAAACCTCGGAAAACATGCAACGAAGATTTCCGGGCCATTAAACCGAGCCACGGAATCACAAGAAAGCAAGACTTCGCGAGATAGCGAACGAGATGTACTCACCGATTGCGCTCCATCCAAACTTCCACCGCCTGTTGATCATATAGTTTGAGCTGTAATCGCGAGCTGTTCGAACTGCTGGCCAAGCTCCCTAAATTGTCGACGTTCTCTGCACACAAACATCTTACAAACATGTGACGACCAGATGACAATCCTCCGAATACGCCGCCGTAGGCTGCAAATACTGTGGATCAAAGCAAAGACCGGATCACAGAATTCTTTAGGCATTCGGAGCGGCGAACATGAAATACGAAGACACCCCCTCTACGACTTTAGTTGAAACACCTGTTACATCGACTAGAGCAGAGACAAAGTCAGATTTACTTGGCGGTCGCAATCGGCGTTCGTTTCTAAAAGGCGTTGGCATGGCTGGCATCGCTGTCTCAGCCGGTACGCTCATTGGAACTGAGAGCGCAGCACAGATTGCGCAAAGCAAAGGCGCCCTCAGCGCTGGTGATGCCGCAATTCTGCAATTCTTGGCTGCGGCCGAAATCATCGAAAGCGATTTGTGGCTGCAATATACCGAGCTCGGAGGAGTCCAAGATGCCGAAGAGCAAGGTGTGAACGGAGGCAGCCCCGCCTACCAGAAGGCCCTGGCCATCCTCGATGGCGACATGGCCCAATATATTCACGACAATACGGACGACGAATTAAGTCATGAACAATTTATCAATGCTTACTTGGTCTCGCGAGGCGCGAGTCCAGTTAATCTTGATGTATTCCGCACTCTGCCCAGCAGCAAGGCAACCGGCGCGAAGCAACTCGGACGCCTTACAAACCTCATGAATCTCACCGTGGATACGAGCTTTTGGACGCGGTACCGCAGCAGCACACAAAATCCAGACATCGGGAATGCGAGTTTTCCGCAGGCGGTCACGATCGTGAATCGAACTGCAATTCCCCGAACCGATGACGACTTGCTTGGTCCCGCGACGGTCGCGCCTTTCGATGTGCCCGATCATCTTAAAGCAATCGCATTCACGGCAGGATTTCACTTCTGTTCGATTGAACAAGGTGGAACCAGCTTATATCCACAACTAGCGCAGAGAGTGAACGATGTTGGAGCTCTGCGAGTCGTCCTGAGCATTGGGCCGACTGAGGCGATGCACTTCCAAACCTGGCAAGACAAAGCAGGAAACACCGTGCCATTGACGGATGTTGATCCAGTCACCGGGTCTTCAGTGACGTTTCCTGATCTGACGAACGATATTCCACAGCCTGAATCGTTGCAGTCTAACTTGATTATGCCGGAACCCTGTCCGTTCCTAAATCCGAAGTTTCCGGCCTGCTCGATTGTTCGGCCTACGAAGACAGCTGGGGCGGCGATGGGCGTTGTGAAATTCCTCTCCGCGAGTGGTCTCTTTGCTGGGCAATCGCCACAGTTCTTCAGGTTCGTTACTGATCTGGCGAGAGCGGCCGACGCAGCTCGACGTGCGTTTTAAGTCGAGCAGCTAAATGAGTTGCACCATGGCGGGCGCCGCAGCAGAACCTGGTTGTGGCGCCTGCTTTTTTGTAAATATCAAAATTTCGGGAGCGTTTATGTTTGAAGGACTGTTTCAACCGATGCACCTACTCATCGTTTTCGGAATTGCATTGCTCGTGTTCGGACCAAAGAAGCTGCCGGAGCTGGGCAAAGGAATCGGAGACGGCATTCGCGGATTTAAATCTGCGATGAAAGCTGACGAGAAGCCGGCGGAGACAATCACCACCCCGGGGCAGCAAAGCTAATCACATCTCGGTCCGCAATCAATCTCTGCCCAACTTAATCGGGACACGACCGCTTTCTACTACGTGCACGGGCGCGTTAAACTTAAACCCGTGGCTGACATCAACATTCTCGGCATCGAAACTTCTTGTGATGAAACCGCTGCGTCCGTGGTCCGCTCGGGCGAGGAGATTGTCTCCAATGTCGTCTTCTCGCAGATCGCCATGCATCAGCCTTATGGCGGCGTGGTCCCTGAGCTGGCTTCACGGGAGCACTTGCGCGCGATTGTTCCGGTAGTTCGTAAAGCCTTGTGGGACGCGGGCCACACTTATCAGTCCGTTGATGCTTTAGCAGTCACGCAGGGACCGGGCCTTGCGGGCGCTCTTATGGTGGGAATCAGTTATGCGAAGGCTCTCGCTTTCGCCCTTGAGAAGCCGCTGATCTCTGTCAATCATATTGAAGGTCACATCCACGCGGTTCTTCTGGAGGAGCGGCGGAAGGGCAATCATGAGCTGAACTTTCCGATACTCGCTTTGGTAGTGTCTGGCGGGCACACGCATCTTTATCTTGCCGAGCAGCGCGACGGGCGTTGGTCTTACGAGAATATCGGGCACACACGGGACGATGCTGCGGGTGAAGCGTTCGACAAAGTTGCCAAGCTGCTGGCTTTGGGATATCCCGGGGGTCCGATTATTGACAGGCTTTCCAAACATGGGGATTCGACAGCGGTGAAGTTCGCACTGCCACACCTTAAAAATCGGGATCGCAAAGATACAAGTCCGGTCAGTTCAACCGGCCGTCCACGCTTTGATTTTTCTTATAGCGGGATCAAGACGGCAGTGTTGCGTTACGTAGAAACCCATAACATGCAAGGTACGATCCAGGAGCGACGAGAGGCGCTGGGTAAAATTCAGAAGCCGAGCCTTGAAGATTATCTTTCCCTTTGCGATCAGCCCGTGCTCGATTTGGTGGCCTCCTTTCAACGAACGATGGTCGAAGATCTTATTACTAAGACTCTGGCTGCGGCACGTGAGTACAACGTCAAAACTTTATTTGTAAGTGGAGGGGTAGCGGCGAACAGCGAACTGAGGCAAGAGTTTGAGCAGGAAGCAGCCAAAGAAGGATTGCCGGCATACTTTCCTTCGCGCCCGCTCTCGACCGACAATGCAGCTATGATTGCCGTGGCGGCTTATCCGAAGTTCTGTTCCAAAGATTTTGCGGAGGCTGGTTTTTCTGCTGAGGCGGGATTGGTGCTGCGATAGAGGTAACAGCTGCTAGCTTTTAGCTGTCGCACCTTTTGCTTTTACGGCAGCTACCCCCAAGGCGACGTCGACAGCCTTACCTAACTGCTCTTCAATATCGATATCTTTGAAGATAGTGAAGTTCGCGCGCTTCTCATGTTTGTCGAAGCCGCTGTGTTTTCCTGCCACGATCACAATCGGAATGCTCGCCGTTTCAGGATCCAATTTGACGGCGGAAATTAGCTCGCTGCCATTCATTTTCGGCATTTGTATGTCGGTGATAATGATGTCCGGCCGCTTCCGCTTTAGCGATTCGAGCGCGTCGTGACCATTGGCAGCCGACTCCACGGTGAAGCCCCGCTCCTCGAGGAATCGACAAATAGTGTGGCGAATCAACATAGAATCGTCCACGACTAGCGCAACGAAAGGCATTCAGATTCTCCGGGGGAATTCTACCGACGGGGACCGTATCAAAGAGCGACAGTAACAAAGCGAGAAGCAACCCACAAGTGGAATGACACTCTGGAAGGTTACCTTTGTCACGATGTGAGTCGGATTTTTGGAA
>JAOAPG010000384.1 GCA_025462785.1 Acidobacteriaceae bacterium | reverse complement strand
CTTGGACTCGATTCAATGCAAAGGGTGGAATTGCTAGTAGCCCTGGAACAGCAACTAGGTGGAGATCTGGAAGAGTCGCGCCTGTCGGAGATCTACACCGTGCGCCAGTTGGTCGACGCAATTCTAGAAAGCGCCCGAAGCGGAAATGCCGCAGTCAAACACCCTCATGTGGCTGGATGGAACTCTGTCTTTGAAGAGCAGCCAACCGAAGATGAAGTTTTGTCTTTGGCTCGCCCTCGAGGCTTGGACGGATTCTTACTCTTCTTAATAATGCGAGTGGTTAACATCTTGTCTCTTGCCTTTTTCCGGTTGCAAGTGAGGGGACTCGACAAGCTGCCCACGCGCGGGCCGTTCATCATCACTTCAAATCATCAGAGCTATCTCGATCCTGTAATCATGAGCAGTGTTTTTCGCTGGAGGATGTTCAAGGAAACGTTCGCAGTTGGGACAAGCGAAATCTTCGGATCGGGTTTTATGCGGCTCTTGGCACGCTGGCTGCGAGTTGTCGTCGTAGATCCAGACGCGAATCTGATTCCCGCTATGCGGGCCGGGGCGTTCGGACTGCGAACCGGACGCATACTCGTCTTGTATCCGGAAGGCGAACGCAGCATTGATGGGTCTCCGAAGATATTCAAGAAGGGCGTCGCGATCCTTTCGACGCATCTGCAAGTGCCAATTATTCCGGTTGCGATTGAGGGTTTTCATGACGCGTGGCCTAGGGGAAAATCTTTCCAGAAGTTCGCGCGTTTGACGATTGAATTCGGGGAGCCGATATATCCACCAGCAGGTCCCGAACTTTCAGAAGCGGTTTACGAAAAGCTCACAGCCGATGTAAAAGCACGAGTGGTCGAGATGTGGGAAGAGTTGCAAAAGGAGTAGTGCCGAGGTTTCTCTCACGAATATCCCGGCGAGATGTTAGGCCAGGAGTCACTTTGCTCTGGGGTGCGTTTGATCGTACACATGCAACACATGCTTCATCGAAAGTTGCGTGTAGCGCTGTGTCGTTGAGAGCCGCTCGTGACCTAACATTTCTTGGATCGCTCGCAAATCGGCTCCTTCTTCCAGCATGTGCGTACCGAAGGCATGGCGCAAAGTATGCGGATGCACGTCCGGGGAGAGTCCCTTGGCAACGGCTATTTTCTTGATAACGCGTCCCACGCTGCGAGTCGTCAGCCGCCCTCCTCGTTGATTAAGAAGCAGTGCAGGCGTGTTCTTCTTTGTGTCTCCCAAGATCTCTTTACGAATAGGCAAGTAGATGGCTAGTGCTGCCTTAACTGAATCGCCGAAGGGCACGTAACGCTCCTTCTTCCCTTTCCCCCGGATCAATATGGCTTCGGCGCTTAGTCGAATGTCGTCGAGATTAATTCCCACCAGCTCTGAGTTTCGAATACCGCATCCGTAAAGAAGCTCAAGCATAAGAGCATCGCGTTGAGGCAGTGATGCGACCTCTGGCATCTTGCCGTCGAGCACAGTGTTCATCTCTTCGATGGTCGGAACGCGTGGAAGTTTCTTGGCCAACTTCGGCGTAGAAACAAGTGCCGCCGGATTCTGTCCAACCACTCCCTCTTGCGCCAACCATCGATAGAGCGACCGGACCGCAGCCAGCGACCGCGCAACCGAAGTTTTGCCGAGTCCCTTCTCGTAGAGATGGGAGAGAAAGCCGCGGATCGTCAGATGATCGATGCTCGACCAGCCACGCGAACCGATATAAGACGAGAAGTTGTCGAGATCTCCTGCGTAAGCTTTGATGGTATGAGGTGACGCGTTCTGGGTACGCAACGTTGAGAGGAATTCGTCGATCGACTTCTCAACGATTGTCCGAGCTTGTTTCGGCTTAGCGCTCATCTCGCCTTCGCCCTTGGATGATGCTTCTGATAAACATTCTTCAAACGATCCAGCGCAAGATGCGTATAGACCTGAGTAGTCGAAATGTCGGAATGACCCAGGATTATTTGCACTGTACGGAGGTCGGCCCCGTTTTCGACCATGTGCGTGGCGCAGGTGTGACGAAGCATGTGCGGGCTGGCGTGACGTCCTTCTGCCGATGACGCCTCGCCCACAATTTGCCAGACGCGTTGGCGGGTCAGCTTTTTGGCTCCGCGACCGGCAAATAGAAGCGGCGAACTCTTCCCTGTCATAAGCACCGGGCGCGATGTCCGTATATAACTCGAAAGCGTTTCCTGTGCCGATTTGCCTAACGGAACGATGCGCTCTTTATCGCCTTTGCCTCGTACCAACATATAACCCATTTCGAGCTTCAGATCTTCGAGCTTCACACCAATGATTTCGGAGACTCGAAGCGCCCCCGCGTAAAACACCTCCAGCATGGCGCGATCACGAACCGCCAAAGCTTCTGCATCTTTGCGATCGGACTTCGCGCGAGGACTTCGCAAAATCGATTCCATCTCGTCCCGCGCCAGGGACTTCGGCAGCACCTTCCATTGTTTTGGGGAATCAATGTTGAGCGTGGGATCGTAATCGATCATTTTGTCGAGCAGCAAGTAGCGGTATAAATGCCGCAGGGCCGAGAGTTTTCTTCCAACCGATCTTCCATCTACGGAGTTTGAGAACATCTCTCGAATGAAGTTACTGACCTCGTCGCGTCGGGCGTTCAGCAATGTGCGTTTGTGCTTCTCGAGGAATCCAGCAAACTGACCGATGTCCGACGTGTAGGCGGAAATCGTGAGCGGCGCGAGACCCTTTTCGATTTTCAGGTAATCCAAAAATCCGGAGACAACGCGCGAATTCGCTTCTGATGGCACGGTTCAAGTATCAACGTTATCGGACGCTGGGGAAAGTGGTGAGAGAGATTCCGACGGAAGGGCGATTTAGATTTCGCCTGTTACTTGTTTAAGAACCTCGACGGCATAAATCGCGCCCTGCGGCGTTTCTTCGTGCTTGAAATATGCGTACACATCGCGATGTTGCCCAAGATGCTCATGGATCCGATCCACCATGGCGCGACGCTCTTCAGGGATGTACGTCGGCTTGCGATAACGGTAGTAGCAAAAATCAGCAGTGATGACGTCCGGCGTAACTCGTTCCTCCGTTTCGGCCACGCACAAAGCTCGGTTGTGCGTCTTGAGTAAATCGAAAATCTCATCCGTAAACCACGACTCATGCCGGAATTCAAAAGCCGCGGGAACTCCACGGGAAAGACTTTGCAGGAAGTCTTCCAGCAACTTGGAGTCAGCTTTCATATTCGGCGGAAGTTGAAACAGTACCGGTGCCAGCTTTTCCGCGCGGGCCAGGGGTTCGATGTTGCCCAGAAACCTTTGAAGGAATTCGTCAGTGTTTTTAAGCCGCTTTATGTGCGTTATTACCTGATGAGCCTTCACACTAAAGCGGAAGTGAGCAGGAGTTTCTCCGATCCACTTTTGCGCGGTTGTTTCTTTTAGCAATTGACGGAAAGTAAAATTCACCTCAACAGCATTGAGCTGGGTGCTGTAATATGGCAGGAACTTCGTCTGCGCGAGCTTGGCGGGATAAAACTCAGGCTTCCAACTGGGATAGGCCCATCCCGATGTACCCGCATGAAGTCTTGCCATTTGTCACTCCGAACCAAGTTGAAGATCTTCTAAATATGGAGTGCGAATCATACCCTCCTTCTACTTCCTGGCCTGGTCGAAACAGCCCGCGCACTCTTCGAACTTTTTTTCTTAGGCGACCTCTTGGCTCTTGTTCTGGGGCTCTCAGCCTGCGCAGCGATTTCGAGCCCCGCTCCCAGAGCCTCGGGCTGTGCGGTTTCAATACCAGCCAGCTTCGGCAGTTTCTGCTTGAGGGTGAGCACCGGTTCGAATAGGTCTCCTACCTTATCCACTCGTTCGAGCACCTGATCTGCTTCAAACACCAGCAGCTTTGCACTCTTTTTCTTCAGAGCCGTTTCAACTTCTTCCCACGCGACTGGCGTTGAGACCGTTGGACGTTCACGAGCTCGCAATGAGTACACGCTGATTGTCGTCTTGTGTTCGTCGTTCTGACTCCAGTCCACCAGGACCTTTCCCACGCGCAGCTGCTTTTTCATGTCGGAAACGACGAGATCTCGATGTCGCTCCTCTAGTAAACGTGCTAGAGCGTGTGCAAAGGGCTTCGTTTGATCGTAGCTGGTGGGAGTGTTCAGGGGCACGTAGATTTGCAGGCCCTTCGATCCGGAGGTCTTCGGAAAGCTTTGCAGTCCGAACTGCTCGAAGATTTCTCGCAACCACATAGCAACTTGGCAACACTGCACAATGTCGGCCGGAGGACCTGGATCAAGATCGAAGACCATCATTCGGGGACAATCCATGTTCTTCGCGAGCGACAAAGATGGATGAAGCTCGATAGCCGCAAGATTTGCCACCCATACCAGCGTCGCCAAGTCGTTGGCCAGAATGTAATTCACATTGCGGTTATTGCCCTCGCTCCAGATCGGGGCCGTCTTCACCCAGTCCGGCCTATGCTTGGTCGCATTCTTCTCGAAAAAGAATTCCTGATCCACACCGCCAGGATAGCGCTTCAACGTGAGAGGACGGCCAGCGAGATGCGGTATGAGCGTCGGCCCAATGCGCGCGTAGTAATCGATGAGCTGTCCCTTGGTAAAGCCAGTTGCGGAATACATGACCTTGTCCAGATTGGACAAGGTCAGATGTTTGCCTTCAATCTCAATTGAATGCGTATTGGCCATTCCAACCCTTGCCTCTTATGCCATTTGCAGCAGCTTAGTCCCGCAGGTCCCTAGTATAGCGACCCAAAGTTCCAGCCGCATCGAGCTTGGATGCCGAGTTGCTGCATCCCGCCGCACAGGGTTTGACAATCTTCCTTCTGCCACGTAAGTTCAAATTTCCGCGCTTCGTAATTGCCTAACATGACGTCCAACCTGCTGGAGGCTCTGTGAAACATCACGCGCTCAAATTCCCTGTCTTCGTTTTTTTACTCGCGACTGTAGCGATCGCTCAGGATTTGGCTTCGTTCGAAAAGCGGGTGACCATCAAGAAGCTCAATAACGGGCTGACTGTTGTGATCTGTGAGCGCCCGGAGGCGCCGGTATTCTCCTTCTTTACGCACGTTGACGCGGGCTCCGCTCAGGATCCGACGGCTAAAACTGGGCTGGCCCACATGTTTGAACACATGGCATTCAAAGGCACCCAGACTGTTGGCACCAAGAACTACGCCGCTGAAAAAGTAGCGCTCGAGAAAGTTGAGCAGACATACGCAACTTACATTTACGAGCGAGATAAGCGAATCGACCGGGACGATGCCAAAGTCAAGCAGTTCCAAGCAGCTTGGCAGGCAGCCGTGAAAGAAGCGGAGCAGTACGTTATTCCCAACCAATATCCCCTCATACTCGAGAGCAACGGGGCTGAAGGTTTGAATGCTTTCACCAACTATGATGAAACCGCGTATCACTATTCTTTTCCGGAGAATCGGCTAGAACTTTGGGCGTACATGGAATCGGAACGCTTTATTCATCCCGTCATGCGCGAGTTCTACAAGGAGCGCAACGTCGTGATTGAAGAGCGCCGCATGCGTACTGATAGCAATCCGATCGGGCGATTGCTTGAGCAGTTCACGACGGCAGCATTCCAGGCAAACCAATACCATCGCCCGACTATTGGTTGGATGGGTGATCTGAACACTTTCTCCGCGACCGATGCGGACCACTTCTTTCATGAGTATTACATTCCCTCCAATATGGTTGTAGCCGTCGTGGGCGACGTAAAGGCCTCCGAAGCGATTCCTATCGTCGAAAAGTATTTCGGGCGTATTCCCTCTCACGAAAAGCCCGACGAGCGAACCACGGACGAGCCGCCGCAGAATTCAGAGCGCCGCGTGGTGTTGCACGAAGCCTCGCAGCCCGTGTACATCGAGGGCTATCATCGTCCGGACTACCTCAGCAAAGACGACGCTGTTTATGACGCGATTGCCGACCTTATGTCGTCGGGCCGCACGTCACGGCTTTATCGAAGCCTTGTTCGCGATAAAAAGATCGCTTCTGATTCTGCCGGATTCACCGGCCTTCCCGGCGTGAAGTATCCTCACCTCTTTGCCTTTTATGCTTTCCCAATGCCGGGTCATAAGCTCGATGAAGTTGCCGACGCCATCCACGCGGAAATCGAGCGTTTGAAAAATGAGGACGTCAGTGACGAAGAACTGAAGATGGTAAAGACCCGAGCTAAGGCCAACCTACTTCGTGGTCTCGACAGCAATGATGGGCTAGCGTCTTCGCTGGCTACGTATGAATCTCTTTACGACGATTGGCGCGAGTTGTTTCGTTCCGTAGACCGCATAGATACAGTGACAAAAGAGGATATTCGTCGCGTCGCGAAACAAACTTTTGTTCCAGCCAATCGCACCGTGGGAGTAATCGAGAATACTCCGCCACCTGCCTCAACTGCGTCCAAGGGAGGTGCACAATGAAGCGATTCTCTTCTCACAACTTTGTGCGAATCATATTGTCCGGACTTTTCTTGATTCTGGGAATCGCAACGGGTGCTGCGCAGGTCACGACACCAACAGACTGGCAGCAAATACCGATTCCCCAGCTGAAGCCCTTTCATCCGCCAGAGCCGAAGCGCATCGAATTTCCCAACGGCATGGTGGTTTTCCTGCAAGAGGATCACGAACTCCCATTGATCGACGGAATGGCGCGAATTCATGGAGGATCGCGTGA
>JAOAPG010000349.1 GCA_025462785.1 Acidobacteriaceae bacterium | reverse complement strand
CATGCGTCGCAGCTAAAGAGGCATTTAGAGCAAGGTAGCGTAGCTGATCGTCTACGACGGCGAGACCAACGTTAGAACTGTCGAACAAATCCGCCAAGAGCCCGTCAACACTAGACATTTCAGAGGTGAGTGAAAACCGCTTTCGATTATAGGATAATTTCCATTACATTTCTGGAAGCAGGCTGCCACACTCCGTGCTTATTCATCACACAAAAGATTTATTTTTACGAAATAAGAACAAGCATGGGCATCTCACAAATCGATGAATTTGTAGAGCTGCTTGATAACGGAAAGGGAAATCCGGCGGAGATTCATCGGGGCCCAAGGTTTGTCTTAGCGTTGCCGTTCGTCCTTCATAAATGTCCCATTGCATTTTTTGCACTGGACACACGATCCCAGTCGATCCCCGTGCGTTCAGAGGGGCTGATCGTTTCCTTGCAGAGCGGGCAGGTGTAGGTGAGGGATGCTTCGGTCTTCTCTAATTCCAATTTCCGGCGGCTCATGCGGGCGTTTTACTTCGCTTGATCTTTGTTTTGCATTAAAAACTGCCATCGAGACGAACATCAAGCAATTGCGGCTTGCGTGGCTTGCCAAATCGCGGCATCATTGATCACAAATGACTAAGAACAAGCTGCTGAAATTTCCAAACTAGCCGACGAAGCCGAAGCGCGTAAAGAGCCTGAAAGGAAGCATTAGCCGAGGAACTGGTGCAGCGGCGCGATCCTAGCCTTGAATGGGACGACAAGAAAGCGGCAAAGGCCTATAGGCTAATCCAAGCGCAGCAACTCATCAATGAGTTCGCTCCCAAGAGACCTAAAAAATCGTAATCAGGATCAATACAGGATGTACTGTATCGAACACTGAAAAGATTTGTGAGACTCTCGGTCATGCATCCCCGGCTGGAGGATAAAATCCAAGAACTATGCTCCAAGGCAATCGCTGCTAAAGAACAGCCGGAGATAGAAGCAGCCATTGCAGAACTTAGGGCGGCACTCAAAGAGCACATTCACAAGATGCGGGAGCGGGTCATTAGCTTCCCCGAACCTGAACGGCGGAAGGCTGCTGCGGAGTGACATGCACCACGTCGAACGATGCTAAAATAGATATGTCACCGGGCCCATGCAAGCGGAAAATCGCCACGATTCAACTCTCCTCATCATTGCAATAGCAATCATCCTTGCTGCGTTTACCTTCTTTGTTGTGTCTGGCTGGGATACAGATCGACCGGCTAACGCGCCGCCCAGCCATCAGGCTGAGTAATCGGATTGATCGCGAGTTAGCCGTGACAAAACTGAAGTCATGACGCCTTAGGGCTGAAGTCACTGAAGTACCCTTGGCGAATTGCTTTCTTGAATGCAGACTTGCCGTAAAGGAGGCCTGAGATGTCCAAGGAATTACCAGTCAGCGAGGCACTACGAATATTGCGTGAATACGCAGCAACGGAACCCGACTTGAGCAAATTGAAGAAACTGATCATTGAAGTAAACGTGATTCTCTACGAGCTTGAATCCAGAATTGACAAAATATAACCCAAGCAATAATCATGCATCTAACCTCGGGCCGAGAGTAACCTAAGAGTGTCCGAAGTCGGAGATGCAGCATGCGCCCGGACAGTTCCCCGAACGATCCTCAAGAGCCACTCTCAAAAAAGCAGCAGGAACAGCAGCAAGAGTTGTCATGGATGATCGCCGCCACTAGGCAGCGCATACATCGAATGTTGGAACGAATCCGGCACGTTGAGAAAAGCGATTCGTCGGGCTCGGGAGATAAGCGCTGATCCGGAGCGAGGAGTTCCTGACTAAAAAAGCGCGTGCGGGACAAACATCGCGTCGAAGCCTGGGTCGTCAACTTTAGGGAAGGGAATCACGCGGCCAAGTCAGGGGATCTTCAGCGCCGCGATCCCGATATCGTTGGGTCAGTTCCGAATTATACTGGATTGGCCTTGTCGATCAGACTAAAAATGTACGCGCCAATGGCGCGTAATTCCGGATCGGTTTGCTCTGTAGCCTCGTCGCGGCACATCAAGGCCTTCGATGCGTTGCTCATGGCGCGGCGAACTTCTGGGCGATGCACTCCGTAATGCTTGGCAACGCTGGCGAAGGACTTCACCTTCGCATACATCTCAATCACATCGGAAAGCCGGATCGTGCCTTCGTAGGGAACATCACCGACCAAGGCAAGTGGCTGCGGGCGGTGGTGGGTGGACACTTTCGCTACTTTGACGCGTACCGCAATGCGGATAAAGCCAGTAATTATCTCGCAGGTAAGCTCACGCCCTCGCAGCAACTAGTGCAGATGCCTCAGCTTGTCAGGGTTCCGCACCACATAGATTGCTGCGATCTTTCCGTCCTCGATTTCCAGCGCGGTCGTCTGGAGTTCACCATCGGCCTCCAGCGTGATGAACCCGGGCAACCCGTTGATGAAACCGGTACGAAAAAGTTTCGAGGCATTCTTCTGAAGCAACACCGCCAGGGTCTCGAACAGTTTCATAACGGCATCGAACCCCAAGACTGGCCCCGTGGCTGTCGGACGCTTGCCACCACCGTCGGCATGAAGACTGACATCAGCCGCCAGCATCGTACCAAGCGTCTTCATATCGCCATTGCGCGAAGCGGCGAAGAAGGCCTCGGCAAGCGCGAGGCCACGTTGTTTTTCCACATAGAAGCGAGGTCTCGTCTCGCGGACATGGGTGCGCGCGCGGGCAGCGAGCTGGCGGCAGGTCGCGGGGTCGCGCTGGATCGTCGCTGCGACCTCCTCGAACCCCAGACCGAACACGTCGTGCAGCAGAAAGGCTGCCCGCTCGAGCGGAGAAAGGCGTTCCAGCGCAAGCATCAGCGGCAAGGTGACGTCTTCCTCTTCTTCCTCTTCCACGACGGGATCGGGAAGCCAGGGACCAACATAGGTCTCGCGCCGGCGTCGCGCAGATTTGAGCTGATCGAGACAGAGGCGCGTGACCGTGCGGCGCAGAAACGCTTCGGGCTCGCGCACCTCGCTGAGGTCGGCGCTCATCCAGCGGATGAAAGCTTCCTGCACCATATCCTCGGCATCAGCCACTGAGCCAAGCATGCGGTAGGCGACGCGCATGAGTTTTGGACGCAGTGGCTCGAAAGCCGCCGCTGCGTCCTCGGACCTTGAGTTCATCATCAAGCGGCAGGTACCTTAGCAGCGGACTTTACGGCCGCCGGATCAACCCAACCACCAAAACCAACCGCGATGCGGTTCCACCCGTTAATGACATTGATTATCAACGTGAGCTTGACCTGCTCCTCCTCGGTGAACTGAGCCTTCAGGGCCTCGTAGGCGCTCTCATGCGTATGTCCTTCGGAGAGTCGGGTCAATGCCTCGGTCCAGCCGAGCGCAGCGCGTTCACGATCGGTATAGCAAGGGGCCTCGCGCCAGGCCGACAGCAGGTAGATACGCTGCTCGGTTTCTCCGTTTTCGCGCGCAAACACTGTATGCATATTGAGGCAGTTGGCGCACCCGTTGATCTGGGAGGCACGAATCTTCACAAGTTCGCCGAGGCTCGGATCGAGGCTCGAGGAAATGGCGAGGGATATGCTGTGCCAATCCTTCATCAGTGAAGGGGCAGCGGCAACGGGATTAAGTCTGGCAGTCATCGTCGGGTTTCCTTTCGTCGGTACTAACATCATTCGGTACTAACATCATGACGAGGCAGGAACTGCCAGCGTGACATACACGCCAAAGTTTTTTGATGCATGTCCGGTTGTCCCGCCGGACATTCCCGTTGGCATGCCCTCGGATCTTCTGAAGCGCCGGCCCCGATGTGCGCCGGACAGAGGTCGAGATTACGGCCGTTGCCCGAGGATCAAGGTCGCTAAAGCCGACTACTTTCCTCAATTCACGTTTCCAAGTTCGCGACCCCCAAATAGGGTAGAGGATTGGGCGCTTTCTACACCGACCCGGCAAAGCTGACCGACGAAGCAATCGACTACTATTTTTCTCGGTTGGTGAGTTCGCCCGTGCGCAAAGCACAGTTCAATCGCTATGCGGTCTGGTTCGAGCCCAATCCTCTGGTCGCCATCGAGCCCGCTCTGCAGCGCTGTTTAACGCCTACCCGAATCGTGTGGGGGACCGCAGATTCCACATTCGACGTCTCTTGGGCGGAATGGTCCGATCGAACGCTTCCCCGATCGCGTGGCTGCGCCGCATAGAAGGGGCAAAGCTATTCTTTCCAGAGGAAATGCCCGACATAATTGCGGAGGAGGCGCTGACATTGTGGGGTCTCTCGGCAGCCCATCGTGCCTAGTCCCAACTCGGGTCGCCTTCGCCCAGCAAAATGCAAAACCTTTGTCACAGAATGGCCTTTGACACTGTCTTAACTTTGACACTGCCTTAAATTGTTAGGCCAAACGGAGAACGAATGGACCTGCGAGCAAAAGTTCGCGATGTACGCGCTGTATAGGATGTTCTGACCTGGTCACCGCCACTTGTGACTCGGATCATTATCTCTACCGTATTCGTGCAATCTGGATGGGCGAAGATCTCTCGCCACGCTCAAACGATTGCCTTCTTCTCACATCTCGGCTTTGGTTGGTCGACTTCTTTCGTTGCTGTGTTCGTGCCTTGAGTCGAATTTCTTGCCGGGCTTATGTTGCTGCTCGGGGTTATGACGGAAATCGCCAGTGTCGCTTTAATCATCGATATGACGGTCGCGATAGTTGTTGCCAATCAAGATGTCGCCGGCAAGATCGGTGAATTATTTCGTTTTTATGATTTCCTATACATTGCGCTTTTGCTATGGCTCCTCATCTCCGGGCCAGGGCGGGTGTCGGCACATCGATTCGTTGAGAAGGAGACTAAATACTCGTGACCGTTGTTGCAATGACCGGGATTTTGAACAGGTTTTGAGCATTATTAATGATGGAGCGCAGGCTTATAAAGGGGTCATCCCTGCGGATCGCTGGACAGAGCCATATATGTCCGGGAAAACTCTCAAGCACGAAATCAATCAAGGTGTCGTTTTCTGGTGCTTTGAGCAGGAGTCTACACTGGTTGGCGTTATGGGGCTTCAAGAGGTGCAGGATGTGACCCTCGTCCGGCATGCCTACGTGCGCACCGACCATCAGAAGAAAGGGATCGGTGCGCGACTGTTGTCTCATTTGCAGGAAGTCACGAACAAGCCGGTATTGATTGGAACCTGGGCTGATGCGATCTGGGCAATCCGTTTCTATGAAAGACACGGCTTCCAAATGGTCAACGCTCAAGAAAGCAATCACTT
>JAOAPG010000328.1 GCA_025462785.1 Acidobacteriaceae bacterium | reverse complement strand
ACCAGGTGGAAGTCGATGAGCAGTTTAAGTCTTAAGGAGTCCAGATGCCGCACGAATTTACAACCTCATACGTGAAGGATTCAATCGAAATCTTTCGCTACTACAAGAAATTGGCGGAGCGTGCTATCGGGCAGGTCAGTGATGATCAGTTATTTCAGGCGCTCGATCCTGAAACGAATTCGATTGCGATTACGGCCAAACATATGAGGGGAAACATGCGTTCCCGCTGGTCCGATTTTCTCAACAGCGATGGCGAAAAACCAGACCGCAACCGCGACTCGGAATTCGAAGATCCACCGAAGACCCACGAAGAGGTGATGAAACTCTGGGAAGAAGGCTGGCAGTACGTTTTCTCCGCGCTGGAGCCCTTATCCGATTCCGATTTGACGCGCAATGTGACCATTCGTGGCGAACCGCATTCGGTAATGCAGGCTATTAATCGACAGGTTGCTCATTACACTTATCATTGCGGGCAAATAGTTTTTCTGGCCAAGCATTTTGCGCATACGAGTTGGAAGCCGCTCACTGTCCCAAGAGGCAAGTCGGAAGAATTCACGCGGAGAGTAGTGGCCGGCGAAACCAATCAGCGATAAGGTCTGAATAGAGTCGAGTGTCGCTATCCAGCCCTGAGCCTGCTGGCTTTGATCCTGCGCCTCTGAAAGTTGTACTCGTGCCGCTTCATATCCACACGGCGTCCGCGAAAGCTCACGCCCTCGGATTGCAAACGAAACCGCTGCTCTATGGCAGAATGGCCGCGTAACTTGATTTCTCCGCCTGCTCCTAAGACGCGGTGCCAAGGTAGGTTGAGAGCCGCCGCCATGTGCAAAGTCCGAGCAACTTGTCTAGCGTATTGCGGGTATCCTGCGGCCCGCGCCACGGCTCCGTAAGTTGAGACTTTGCCCTTTGGTATCTTCCGAATGGATGCGATGATGCTGGTTTGCAGGGTCATGCGACGAAACTCTTACAGGGCGATCCAACCGGCGCGGATCAACCACAATGATCCTACTGATACGAGCAGCCATAGGATAACCCCCTGCAACAGCGACTGTGTCCCACGTTTTGGATAAGTATGCCTTAGTTATTCCTTCCGCGCAGACCAGGTCCCGAGCGAATACGACGACAGACAATTGGCCGAAAATTACGCCGCTGCGCCCTTCTGGAAGGATTCAGCAGCTTGCTCTTCGCTCTCGTAAACCTCAAATACCGTGACCAACTTTGTCACCTGAAGGAGATCGCCGACTCGCTGTGTGAGTCCTGCTAGTTTCAGCGACCCACCTTGGTTTCCCGCAGTGGTGTAGAGCGCTACCAGTGTGCCCAGGCCGCCGCTATCTATATAGGAGACGCCCGAGAGATTCAGGACAATCCGGTTGTGTTGGAGAATTAATTTCTTGACCGTGTCGCGAAGAATGGCTGATTCTTCCCCAAAGACAATTCGCCCCTCGCAATCCACAATAACGACGTCTTCCGGAACGGTGCGGTTGCTCAGTTTCAATTGCATAAAGAACTCCGTGGAGGCTTAGTAGTGAAAGCAAAAGCCTACCTCCGGAAGAGGTTCGGTGCAAGCATTTCCCAGCATCGCCTCCAATGTTAGAGGGGGCTCAACGTGAAAGTGACCGAAGAAGGGTCCTAAACCCCGGCGTTAGCTTCCACACGGGGGTGGGCTCCGCGTTGGTTGACTAGTTCGATATGAAACTGCTCGCTGCTGAGCTCCGCTTTGTCGCGGAATAGATCAAGAAGCGGGTCTTCGGATTCCGCACCCTGCCCAGCATCGGAATGCTCGTCCTCTAAGCGTTCGATGCCCTCGGGCTGAACCAAAAGCTCGGGCAGCTCTCGACTTTGGACCAGAGCCTGAATGAATTTTCCTACGCGTTCTTTCTGTTGGGAGGTCCTTTGGGTGAACTCGATGCCTAGTCCGACCTCCGGATGCATGACGCGAACCCGGCCTTCGACTTGCAGCTCTAGGCCAGCCACGCGCATTGAAAGCACAAGTCTGGTTCGCACCGGGAACGGAGACGAAGTCTCCAGGTAGCATCCCCCGAGACTCAGATCGCTCAGCTTACAGGGCATCGGCGGATCATCTTTCTCTATCTCCGGAGAATGACTGTTCAGCCAAGCAATGATTGCGTTGCGGTGAGCGGGCGCAAGATCCACAAAACGTGTTCCCGTGTGCTGGTCCGGGTTTTCCCATGCTATTTCCACAGCGCTTTCGATCTCGTTTTCCGTTCCTGGAAGGGTGAATTTCACTCGCATATTGTTGCTGTTTTTTGGACGTTTTGATTTTCGGAGCGCGAGACCACCTTCGCCAAGATCCGTCGTAAATACTTTCTGCGGTTCTGCAACTCCATTCACAACTAGCGATACAGGAATTTCAATAGGAAATCTCGTATTCCGGCGTCTTTCCCGTTTCATTAACGCCCGTACAGCCCGGAAGGTAGATTTCGCACGTTCGGAGGAAATTGGTGTATAAAGCACAAAGTGTGCGCCGAGATCGAAGGCACTGCGAAGAGCTTTCTGGCCGTCAATGATCGAAACTGCTATCGCTCGTTTATTGCAAGGTGCGGACCGAGCGCTTTTGAGAACTTGGGAAGCAATTTCCTCATGGCTACAATCCACGATTACAGCTTCAAACCGCTGGCGGGTTAGTTTACGAATAGCCGAATCGGGCTCGATGCAATGCTCGACTCCGATTTCCAGGTCGCTGAGCACGCGACGCAGAAGTCGGACTATCTTGTCATCAGAGCAAAAGACTAGGCATTGCAAACTCATGGGTGGCCTGGGTAATGGGTTCCTTATAAAGCCGGTACTGTGGCAGCCCCTTCTGTCTCTTCATTGAGCAAATGCGCTACGCTGCGGAGCTGCTCCGCAGCTTTCTGGAGAGCCTCGATCTGCTTACCGAGCTGGGCCTGTTCGGCCTGCTTCCTGCGAAGTACGTCATGAATATCTCGCATTGGGGAAACCTCCTGAATGCAAATGTAGTTTCGGCAATGTCGGGAATCAATGGATGTGGCTCTAGGGATGGTTACTCCGGTAACCACCGTAATGAATCGTGCAGACGGGATCTGCGAGGAAATCGGTGCATATTTCAGCTCCTGACGCCGATTTTCGTTTTGTAAGGGCTACCGAGGCCATGAGCGCACTTTGCTATTGACTTTGCTGGAAAAACCAATAGAATCATTAACTTCCGACATACGAGATTTTCGTGGGTTCTGCCCTTAGATGATAAATCTGAAGAATCTTTAACCAGGCGGAACGAATCTAAGGTTTTGACGGTTCATTAGCAGCTAATAACGGATACGAGGCGGAATGATGGCAAAACGACGTGGAAATCCTAATTGGGGCAAACCCGAACCTATCGGTCCAATAGTACCGACGGTGACGGAATTTGAGCAGGTGGTGCGAGAATACAAGCTTTCTCCCGATCAATACCTGCGTTCAACCAGGCTGCGGGAATGGGCACGCCGGAACAAAAACTCAAAATACATTCCAGAACCCCTTCTTGAAGCTTGGGGATTCGAAATCGAATCGACTCTCTAAACAATTCGCAGAGTTCTAAGGATTAAGACCGCCGAAAATCGGCGGTCTTTCTCTTTTTCGCCCATAATCTTTGCGCTAGCTCGACTGTGCAGTCGGACATCCTAAAACGGCTTGCGGGTCACAATATCGTTGTCATTAATGAAGAACTGCGCCGAGCAACGATCGGAACCGCAGATCACTGGCAACAAGCCGGCGAGCTGTTTCCTGGTAATAAGCCCCAGGGTTCCGCAACTTGGACAGGAGAGCACCGCCCAATAAGGGTCAGCCTGTTCTCCCACTTTGCCGGCGTTTTCCAGCACGAAGATCGTGCCGGGAAGCATTTGTTCCGGTATCCATTCGCTAAGAACGTCGATTTCTCCGATCATGTGCTTCCTCCTGGGTCACGCGCTGTGAAACAAGTTGTTTGTCGCGACTTATGAAGCCAGCTTGCGACTTGCTACTCCGCTGCTTTTAGCGGGCGCGCACCCGCCGCCCTTTTTTCCACTCCTGATTACATCGCGTACTCGGCGAACCGTATCGGTAAGGCAAATTGTCAGCATGGGCTGCTGCGAATTCTTTAGGATGTTCACAATTTGGCGGGCTGATGTTTCCAAGTACAAATTCGAGCCTTCGATAAGCAGGTGGTACTCAGAAGCGCCGCTAACTGTCTCTGCCAATCGCTTGCTGAATTCCGCTTGCAGAAAGCGCATCACCTTGCGAACGCGCTGCAGTGAAAAGCCACGCCGACGGAGTTCGCAAATGATGCTTATTTCCGTCATGTCCTCCATCGAATACAGCCGACGATGTCCTTCCCGGTGAGGAGTCACAATGCCCCGCTCGTCCCACCACTGCAGCTGACGAGGGGTAATCCCAGTCAGTTCGCTCACCTCACGGGATGTAAACTTCTTTTCCATTGCAGGAGTTCGTCCGAAACATTTTCACCACAAAAATGTTTGCGGATATTGTAGGCGCGACTAGGCCAGTGTCAAACAAACATTCTGTGAAAATGGGGTGACTAGAGGAGTTCCTGCTAAGGGGGATGGGCTTGCGTTCAAGAGAAGTTCAGTGTGAAGTACCGCCGCCAACAAAATGGACAATCTCCAGCCGATCCCCTTCTGAAAGGTTCGTGACAGTCCAGGAATCACGCGGAACGATCTCGCGGTTCAGTTCAATTGCGACTCGATCCGACTTCATGCCGAGTTGATCTACCAAAGCGGCAAGAGTGAGAGAAGAGGTAAAATCTCTCGATTCGCCATTAATTTGGAGTTTCACCAGAAGATTGTCGCATGGGACGCTAGGTAGGGAAAGCGATGGACCACGGGGAGCGCAGAGGTCACTGGAATAAAACCCGCTCACCTGTGATCTCTGCGATTGAATATCTACGCTTCGACTTTTCGCAATTCAAATTTTCGGGTCGCCTTCCGGCCGGAGTAGCTGGCCTGCACTAAAATCGATGAATCCGGCAGCGAGGGTTCATCGACCTCAATGCTCATCTCAGCATGACCACCTGCATCGGCAACGACCTGGCTATAAAATGGAGCGGCGTCGGGACGGGCGAACCTAATCGTAAGACGGGCGCCTTCAGCTCCGCTTTCTCCATCTGTAACTCGCAGACGCATTGTGAGAGTTCGATCCGAGTGGACGGCGTTAGCGTTTAACCAGTGCACGTCGAGCTCTTTGATTTCTGCCAAAGCCTCCGGCGCATCACGCTTATCCAGGACCTGTTCTAAATGTCCGTCGCGAACGGCGTCGAGCACGAGTTTGTGCTGATCGCGCAAGCTCTGTTCTTTCTGCTGATCTGTGAAGCCGCTGTCGGACGCTTTGTCGGCGTAAGAACTGGCGCGCTTTCCCACGCACCGGCCGCGCACGAAGACTTGGGTTTGTAAAAGCAACTCACCTTCGCGCGCTTCGCTCTGCACGTGAAAGATCGTGTCTTCATGTTTAATGTCGGTATTGAAGCCGAAGATCATGGGTTTTAATTCGCGATTAAAAATTTGAAGCGCACAACTTTAAACTTTTTTTCCAGAGTGCAGAACAAACGATACTGAATACCTTGACACTAATCTGTACTGAAACTAATCTAGAGTGTTTACTTAAAGTGCTTGGCGCGAATTATATATAGCTCTCCTTATGCCAGACAATTACTTCGCCCGTTACCTGCCATTATTAATCCACTTCATGCTGGCAGGCGCCTTTGCTGGTGGCGTCGTTCTGCTTTCCTGGATCATAGGTTACCGGCGCTCCACCCGGGCTAAGCTGTCTGCGTACGAGTGCGGCATGACCCCGATCGGCGACGCTCAGGGACGCTTCTCCGTTAAGTTCTATTTAGTAGCAATGCTCTTCATCTTATTCGACGTTGAAGCAGTTTTCCTGTATCCATGGGCCGTGATCCTTCGGCGCCTGAAAATGTTCGGATTCTACGAAATGCTGGTTTACATAGGCATTGTCCTTGTGGGCTTCTTCTATATATGGAAGAAGGGGGCGCTCGATTGGGGCGAGCCCTCGGCACGGCGGGGTGAGGTTTAATGGCCCTGGCACCTGCGATTACGGACCTTGAACAGTTGAAGGGACATCCAGCCATTGCTAAATTGCAGTCTTGGAATGCGGCATCGGTGGAGGGCGCTAAATTCGATCGCGATGAAATGACGATTTACGTGGAGCGGTCCGCGATCCGCGAGGCTTGCAGTTTGTTACGATCCGATCCGAGTTGCCCTTTTAATTACCTATCCGATATCACCGCTGTAGATTGGTACCCTTCCGAACCTCGTTTCGAAGTCGTTTATCACCTTTTTTCAAT
>JAOAPG010000314.1 GCA_025462785.1 Acidobacteriaceae bacterium | reverse complement strand
GCCAGCAAGGCTGCGGATGAGATAAGTGGGGCGACAGGCGGGAATTCGTGAGTCTTCTGGGGCTCACGCGCATCTTTCGTTAGGTGCAAGTTCTCCCGCATGGAGTTATTCCAAACGGAGTTATTTCGAAAACTATGAGTCAGGTGCCGATCTGGTTTGAACGCAGATTTGAGTTTTCTTTTCGGGTGGAGCTGTATCCGAATCTATGCGCACGCTTGCGCGGCACTCCGGCCAGACTTGAAGAAACGCTTCGCGGGCGTCCTCGTGAAATTTTGATCAGGAAAGCGCAAGAGAAGTGGTCGGCGCAGGAACATGCCGGTCATTTGCTTGACCTCGAAACGCTGTGGCTGGCGCGAGTGGAGGATTACGTGGCGGGAAGCGGCGAACTTTCAGTGACAGATTTGCAGAATCGAAAAACCGATGAAGCGAATTACAACGCGCGTCCGCTGGACCAGATTCTGAGTGAGTTCCGCGCTGCACGAGAGAGACTGCTGAAGCGGGTGGGCGAATTGGATGCACCACTGTTTGGTCGAGCCATTCCGCATCCGCGATTGAAGACGCGGATGCGGCTCGTAGACCATTTATATTTTGTCGCCGAACACGATGATCATCATCTGGCGCGGATGTGGGAACTGGTCAACGGCGTTGGCGCGATTTCGGCGTTTTGAGGCGAAAATCCCGATTCGGGAAAAGGCTTGTCAAGCCCCCTGGAATGGCTGTAGAGAGTTATCGAAATATATGGCGGTCCTTCGGGGCCGCTTTTTTGTTTTTGGAGAGTTTTTTCTTCCGGCCTAAAGCCTAACGCCCAGAGCCTAACGCCCAGAGCCTAACGCCCAGAGCCTAAAGCCCAGAGCCCAGAGCCTAAAGCCCGACACCTGCTTTATGGAGTTGTTGTGTGACTTGGTTGGCGGGCTAAGAGGTCGACGTAGGCTTCTGCGATGAGATGTTGGTGCTCGATTCCGAAATGGGAGAGCAATTTGGCGGCGATGTTTTTAGCGTCGGCTTCGCTTTGTCCGGGGCGCAGGACTACTTCGAGTTCGGTGAAATCTCCGAGTCCGTCGACTTGGTCGAGGTGTACGCGAGTTTGTCCGATGAGGTAGAGGGTGCGCGTCTTCTTGACTGATCCGGTTTGGCCGAGTGTCTGGGTCAGGATGTCGAGCAGGACTTGCGGGTCGGTGGTGTGGGCGATCGAGTAGCGCGAGCTGCGAACCTCGGCGACATCGGAACGTTCATAGCGGATTAGCTCTGCGCGGGCTGGTCCGAGGATGCGAAGCTTAAGGCGGGCGGTTTCACAGCGGAAGAAAATGTCATGCTGATGAATGATTTCGGGGCCGGAGTCGCTGAGGCGAGCGGCAATGGCTTCGACTGTGGGGCGGTTCCTGAGGATGGCTTTGATCTCGACGTTTGCGGGCATGTTGTTTAGGGAAACTTTTGTCCGGTAGTTATGCTGTTCTGCGCTCGCGTTTCCGGGGGACGCTTTTCGAGAGCAGAATTTTCGCCTTGGCGAGTCGCGTGCGGTCCGAGGCAGTAAGACTCTTTCCGGCGCGATTGATGTAATACGTTAGCATGCGCATGCCGGAAGCTGGCCCCTTGGGCGAAACTTCTTTTGAGGCTAGGGTTTTGGCGATGGTGGCAGCGCCTTTGGTGAAGAGTCCTTCGGGAGGATGAGTGGAGTCGGTTGTTACTTTCGCTACCCAGCGATTCTTGGATCCGGATTTCTTAGACGAACGTCGTGCTGTGGTTTCCTTTTTCGCTGTTCTGTTTTTCGCTGAGGGCATGGGGATCTCCGCAACTTTTTTCAGGCATTAAGATGCGTGGTTGCGGAGCCGGAGTGATCCGCACGAAAGCGAAAAGCCGCCTGTGAGGCGGCTTTCGCGGAGTCCAAGTTTAAGCGATTATCTGGAAGTTTCTTCCAGCAAACCTTGTTCGAGCTTTTCCTGGCATTCGATGCAGTGGCGCGTCCACGGCACGGCTTCCAGACGCTTGGAGTTGATTTCTTCTCCACAGGAGATGCACTCGCCGAAATTGCCTTCGCGAATGCGCGATAAAGCGCCGTCGACCATCTGCAGCAATTGCCGGTCGTTGTTGCTCAAGTGAAACAGAAATTCCTTGGTATAGGAGCTGGCGGCCTTGTCGGCAATGTCCTGTGCGGAGCCCTCGTCGATGGTTCGGCCGTCCTGCTCGGTGCGGGAGACTGTGCGGCGTAGCTCTTCTTTGCGCGTTTCCAGCCTTTTTTTAAATTGGTCTAGCTTCTTCTTATCCATGAATGTAAGTTCTAAGCGGGAGATCGAGCCCTAGATCCTTCCTGGCGCGCTGGGCCAAACAAAAATCATATGCGCCTAAAATAAGATGCGTCAACTGCCCCGATGGATTCGTGCGCGTCTGTAGGTACTATCCTGTGGAAAAGAGCGGGAGCGGTGAATGTAAAGGTGAATGTAAAAAAGAGCGTAAAGAAATGGCCGGCGGAGTTTGGTCGCGGGCTTCTTTAGCTGTGCGGGGAGGCGTGAAGGATTTCTTTTGCGGCGCGCTTACCGCTGGCTATGGCTCCGTGAACAGTTCCCGTGTTGCCGGTTATGTCGGTGGCTTCTCCTGCGAAGAACAATGTGTTTTCTATTGGTTGTCCGAGGGCGGCTGGACAGTTTTCTCCACCGACTTTCACATAGCTATAAGCCCCACGAGAGAACGGATCATTTTGCCAGTCGTGGACGTAGATTTTCTCCAGGAGGCTTTCAAGTTTCGGCAGTTCGATTGGAAGCAGGCGGCTCAGTGTTTCGAGCGCCCTTTGTTGGATGAAACTTTCAGTTTGTCCCGAAAGCTTTTCCGCATAGCGAAACGGAGCCCATCCAACGAAAACGGGAAGTCTTTTGGGCATGGTGGTCCACCAGGTAGGGAACCAGGCTGCGTCGTTGTCGCCGAGCAGGAAGCTCATGTCCGACAAAGTTTTTGGGACTTCAGGTGCGGGGCGGAGATTGTCCCAGAAGCGCTCGCGGAAAACTAGGGTCACGCGGATGACTTTCCCCATTACTATTTTTTCGAGAGCGGAATGTTTTTGCGGTGGTAACTCAGGAATGAATCGAACAGCGCCTTTCTGGTTCGAAGTGGCCTGCAGCAGGCCCGCGGGAACGGTGATGAGGACTTTCGGCCCGGGAAGGGTGAAGTTTCCGTTCGCATCACTTCCATCGAGGTCTACTTTCCCGGAACTCCACCGAATATTTTCGACGATTGTGCTGAGCTGGATATCTACGCCAGCGCGAGTTAACTGCTCTCGGAATATCTCAACCAAAGCGGCATAGCCACGTTCAGCTCGGAATGCACGGTCGCCTTCGATCTTTTCTTCCGCGCGCATTTCTTGCACCAGCCAGTGCACGCTTACCTGAGCGGGATCGGCGGCGTTGAATCCAGTCACATAATTCAGGGCGTGCTGTTTTGCTTCCTTCCTTTGCAGGCGTTCGTCGGGAGAGTCAGGGAAGCAGCGATGGAGAAAGTCGAGGAAAGATTCGTCGGGAGCGGTGTCGTCCATCTTGTCGAGGATTTGTTCGACTTCGGAATAGAAGTCGCAGGGCTGCAGCTTGTCACTCTCACGACACCAATTGTCCCCGTCGACTTCAGAGATGCTGATCTTGTGTTCCTGTAATGGCTGCCAGATTTCTGGAGGGCGGCCGTGGATAAATTCAGCTCCCAGTTCGACCGGTGCATTGATTGCGGGATCGTGCTTGGTGAACATGCGTCCACCGATCCAGCGGCGGGCTTCGAGAATTTGGACTTTGAGACCAGCTTGGGCGAGGTCGATGGCAGCAGACATTCCGGCTGCACCTGCACCGATCATCACAACTTGCGGAGTAGTTGACATGGAGTCTTATCTAGATGCAGTGGAATGTTGGCACGCTGCTCAAAATGAAGATCGGAGAATGATGAGTCAGTTGCCGCGCTGTTCGGAATTGGGGCCGGCCTACACCGTAAGACGCCAATTTTTGTTATTAGGAGGTATTATTTCCGTTCAGCCGATCTCATGAAAATACGAGCCAGTTGTTGCCGACTTCTTCTCGTTCTTGCCATCCTCAAATCCGACTGCTTATACGCGCAGGCAAGCGCTGCCTCTATTAGCAAAAGCCCTGCACAAGCGGCAATGGATCGCGACCTGCTTGAGATCACCATCCCCCAGTTGGAGCAGCTGTACCACAGCCATAAATACACCGTCACAGAAATAGTGCACTGGTACATAGCGCGCATAGAGAGGTACAACGGGATTTATCGCGCAGTGCAGAACCTGGACATGCGCGGAGCTCTCGCCACCGCTGCTCGCGAGGACGCAGAAGCAAAAGCGCGCGGCGATAATTTTGTGCGCGGTCCCATGTGGGGCGTCCCGATTGTTACAAAGGCAAATACAAGCATCGCCGGACTGATCACTACGGATGGATGGAAAGGCTACATGATCCCCGGCCATGAGCTGGTCGCACCCAAAGATGCAACGATTATCGCCAAGCTGCGTGCGGCGGGCGCCGTCATCCTTGGGCAGACGAACATGCCGGATTTTGCAGCCAGCGATACCAATCGCAGCACCGCCTACGGCCGCACGGGAAATGCCTATGATGTGCGCTTCAGTCCCGGTGGATCTTCCGGAGGCACCGTCACAGCCGTTACGTCAAACTTTGCATTGCTCGGCAATGGAACCGACACGGGTAATTCGATCCGGATGCCGTCTGCTACTAGCTCTGTCGTCGGTGTCTTCCCGACGCGAGGTCTGGTGAGTATCGCTGGCGTCGCGCCACTCGACTGGTTACTCGACAATACGGGACCAATTGCGCGGGATGTAACTGATGCTGCCATTGCGCTTGATGTCATGGCGGGAGAAGATCCGAGCGATCCGCGCACGATTGGTTCGGCTGCAAAGGCACAGCCCGGCCCCTACACGCGATATTTGAAACCGGACGCGCTCAAGGGAAAACGCTTCGGTGTTCCTGCCTTCATTCTCGAAGGAGCAGGCATTCCATTTCAGGGTATTCCTGCATCCGAGTCGGTGGCTGAGGTCGCTGCTGATACCGACGCTGCTCGCTTACCGCTACGGCCTGAGACACGCGATGCTTTTATGAAAGCGCTGGATGGACTGCGCGCTGCAGGTGCAACTGT
>JAOAPG010000309.1 GCA_025462785.1 Acidobacteriaceae bacterium | reverse complement strand
CCCGCGAAGATCATGGTGCAGTGGGACGGTGTAGTGAAGATATTAGCTTTCGGGGTCTCCTCGATGGGAGCGCTTTCCGCCCAAGCCGCCGGGAATGCGCCAGATACTCTCTACTACATGTCGCCAGAACAGTTGCATTGCGATCCGCTCGACGCCCGTTCTAACCTTTTTAGCCTGGGTGCGATTCTCTACGAAATGGTGACGGAGCATAAGGCGTTCCCGGGAGAGAATGCCGATGAAGTGAGGCAGGTGATTCTGCAAGCCGCGCCGGTGCCTCCGCGTCACATCAATCCAAAGGCCAACTTGGCGTTAAGTGAAGTGATCATGAAGGCTCTATCGAAGGCGCCTGAACACCGGTACCAGTCAGCGCAAGAGCTGCTGACGGATCTGGAGAAGTGCAAGAATAATCCGGAGAAGGCGGCGAATTTGCCCAAACCGAATCAGGCTGCAAAGACCAAATCGGTTTCGCAACCAGCGGCCGTCCCCGAGATATCCCAGACCGAAGTAGCTGAACCAAAAAAAATGCCCAAGGCTGCCGCAGCAGCAGCCGGACAGGGCTTTTCCGCTTCAGCTTCCGCGTCCGTCGTCGCACGCTCAGCCGTGAGTGTTCCCACGGAGCAGTTGCCGACTATGTCGTCCGCAACGGTCGTAGAAGCGGAAGCCGAGGCACCCCACATAGCGGTCGATCCACTAATGGATGAGACACGCAACGACTCCGGGAAGCAATCGCACAGCTTTTCCGAAATTAGCGAACTGCCGCCCTTGAAAGAGAACTACATTGCACCACCGCCACCACCTTCGCCAGTTCAACAGCCCGAAGCTCCAGATCCTATTCGAGCAGCCGTGTTTCGGAGTTCTGCGCCGGAGAAGCCGAAGGTACAACCCAAAGAAGTCGCGAAGAAGGCGGTTGCAGAAATCACGAAGACTCCGCCCAAACTTTTCGGGTATGCGATTGCGGCTGCGATTGCCGTGATCCTTCTGGTTGTGGCCGGCATTGCGTATCACATCCATTCGGAAAACTCGGATGATGACGGTTCGGCGCAGTCTTCCGCCAGATCCTCTTCCGCTCAACCGGGCACGACTCAGGCCGAAGCTTCACAACCGGCTCCGGATGCGCAAGCTGTGGAGAGCACGCAAGCGGCGCCTCCGATAACGACGGATGATCCATCGGTTGTTGCAGTGCAGCCGAAATATAAGGTTGGCAAGAAGAAGTCGAAAGCCACACCAGCTCCGGTTGGGGCGACAGTTATTCCAGGACAGCTAACCGTCAACACTACGCCTCAAGGCGCGCAAGTCACGGTCGACGGCCAGAACGATTCGGGATGGGTTACGCCTTACAACATGGCGGGACTCGTTCCAGGCCAACATACAGTTATCGTGAGTAAGGTCGGATATGCGCCTGAGACTCGAAATGTGGATGTAACCTCGGGAAGCAAAGTTTTTCTCGTGGTACAGCTGGCGCAACTAACAGCGGCAGTGTCAGTGGTGAGCACTCCGCCAGGTGCGGCAGTGCTGATGGATGGGAAAGATACGGGCCACATCACACCCATGCAGCTCTCGGTCGAGAAGCCTGGAAATCACACGTTCCTCTTCAGGAAGCAGGGATACCTGGACGAGACCACGACAGCAAATCTGCAGCCCGGTCAAACAGTTCATCTCTCGCCCGCTTTGAAAGCGCTTGGCGCCACCGATGACATAAAGATTGGTGGAAAATTCAAGAAGTTATTTGGCGGTTCGGATGTGGCCGGCATGGGGACTGTCAGCGTGAAGACTCAGCCGAAGGGTGCCCAAATCGCCATAAATAACCGGATGCTCGACAAGGCGTCGCCGGTGGAGTTTTATCTTAATCCGGGAACGTATGTGGTTGATATGACCCTCTCGGGTTACAAGTCAGTGCAGAAGGTTATTAATGTGGAGAAAGGTGGCAAGGTGCCGGTTGAGGAAACGCTCGAGCGACAGTAGTCGCCTCCTCGTTTCCTGCACCCAGCGCGAAACAAACGCATCACTTTAATTCTTTCATTTCACAATTCTTCATTTCGCAATTCACCATCCTTTACTTCTAATTTACCGATAGGTTCTTTCATAACCTGCCCGGTAAGCCCGTGCGTATTCGTTTTGGTACGAATATCGGTCTCCGTATTCGTGCCTGTAGCCATGGTCTGCATGCCCATACTTGCCCCGTGGGTAGGGGTTTTCCGCTTTTCCTCTGTGCATGTCTTGCCTTGCGACATACGCTCCGTCGTGAAATCCGAAATCACGGGCTACATCAAACGCACGCCGATCACCATCACGGTCATAACGATAGTCATCCCGATCATGGTCGTTGTAACGCCAGTCGTCGCGGTCATGATCGTTATAGCGCCAGTCCTGGGCAAGCGCCAATCCGCTCGTACCCACCGTTATTGCCAGGCCCAAAGCTGTCAGACGTATCCTTCTTAAAGTAGTTTGGTCGAACATGGTCACCTCCCGGCAGAACTGATTTCGGTCCTTTACTGCTATATATAGAAAGCCCTCTTCCGCAGAAAAGTTGCGGTTTTATAAGTATTCAAAGGCGGCTCCAAAAGCTAAAGCGATGGGTGTATTCCTTACCTTGTGTTACTTCTTTGCAATGTTAGACTTTGGAGTTTCCGCCCGAAGCCCCATTTGGCGGCGGAAGGTTCAAGGAGGAGCAAGTCATGAAAATCCAGCGAGTTGGAGTTATCGGCGCCGGAACAATGGGAAACGGCATCGCGCATGTCTTTGCCCGTAGCGGATACCAGGTGGTTTTGCACGATATCGAACAAAGATTCCTGGATCGCGGACTTGAAACTATCGGCAAAAATCTGGATCGCGAAGTCGCCAAAAGTAAAATCACCGCCGACGACAGAGCCACCACGCTGAAGCGAATTCAGCCAGTGACGGAACGAGCGAAACTTGCCGATTGCGATCTGGTAGTTGAAGCCGCCACCGAGAGATTCGAAATCAAAGCCGAGATTTTCCGTGATCTCGATCGAATCTGCCGGCCTGAAGTTATTCTTGCGTCCAACACGTCGTCCATTTCGATCACCAAGCTCGGGGCTTTGACGAAGCGTCCGGACAAGGTCATCGGCATGCATTTTTTTAATCCCGTACCGGTGATGAAACTAATGGAAGTCATTCGCGGCCTGGCAACTTCCGATGGGACTTTCGGAACCGTTCGTGATCTTGCGGTGACACTCGAGAAAACGCCAGTCGAGGTCAACGACGCTCCTGGTTTTGTCTCGAACCGTGTACTGATGCCACTTTTGAATGAAGCCATGTATACGGTAATGGAAGGCGTCGCTGCACCGGAAGCAGTCGACGAGGTCTTCAAGCTTGGCATGGCACATCCGATGGGTCC
>JAOAPG010000301.1 GCA_025462785.1 Acidobacteriaceae bacterium | reverse complement strand
CTACAAGATGCGCGATCACAATGACAACTCAGGGGTGTACATTCGCATTCCGATTGAGCCACGGGAGCCATGGATGCCGGTTCATTACGGCTATGAGGTTCAGATCGACAACGAGCCGGAAAAATCAAAAGAGGACGATTTCCACATTACCGGGACTCTTTATTCCCTGACAAAGCCGTTGGCAAAACCTGGAAAGCCGGGTCCAGAGTGGAACACGATGGAGATCACCCTTGACGGCCCGCACACAAGCGTGGTTCTCAACGGGGTTAAAGTTACGGAGTTCACGGAGGGCGATCCTGTTCCCCCGAAAAAGTTTGACTTTGAGCCGGAGCGCGGCCCGCGGCCGCAAGACGGCTACATCGGACTACAGAACCACAGCGACAACGACATAGTGTTTTTCAAAGAGGTTGCGGTCAAGATGCTGAAGCAATAGCTCCTCGAAATTCCATTTAAGGAGAATGTATGCCCCGAAATCGTTTCTCCCGCCGCAAATTTCTCGGAATCAGCGCCGGTGTCACCGGTGCGGCCTTGGCAGCTAAAACAATCCTGCTCGATCCCGGACCAGCATTCGCTTTACCGACTCCAGTCTCCGCCAGTGATCGGGTGCGGTTTGGAATCATTGGCATCGGCATGCAGGGTTCGTCTTTATTGGAGAATGCAATCCAGTTGCCCGGAATCGAATGTGTTGCCGCCTGCGATCTGTATGACGGACGTCACACGCTCGCGAAAGAGATCGTAAATCCAGATTTGCCCACAACCCGCCGATATCAGGATTTGCTCAACAACAAAGACATCCAGTGCCTCATCGCGGCTGTTCCCGATCACTGGCACAAGCAGATCGTGGTTGACGCGGTGAACGCGGGCAAAGACATCTATTGCGAAAAGCCGATGTCGCATACTCCCGCAGATGGGGTTGAAATGGTTGCGGCTGCACAAAAAACTGGGCGCATTGTGCAGATCGGCTCACAGCGGGTAAGTTCCGCGATTTGTGCCAAGGCTAAGGAGCTTGTCGCGCAAGGCGTGCTCGGCGACGTCATGCTGGTAGAAGGCTCGTTAGGCCGCAACGATCCTACGGGCGCATGGGAGTATCCGCCTCCTCCGGACCTTTCTCCACAAACTTTGGATTGGGAAACTTGGCAAGGAACAGTTCCTAAGCGAGCGTTTGATCCCTATACCTTTGCGCGCTGGCGTTGCTGGAAAGAATATGGCACCGGAGTCGCTGGCGATTTGTTGGTACACCTGGTTAGCGGCATGCAATATATTCTCGGCATTAACGAAGCACCCAAGCAAGTTATGTCCATGGGGGGAATTCTTCGCTGGAAAGATGGCCGCAACATGCCGGACGTACATGCCACGTTGTTCGAGTATGGTCAGGTGCCGGTTTATATGCGCCTCAATCTTGGAACGGAGACTCCGGAGATATACCGCTTCATGGGATCGAAGGGAATTCTTGAAGTTACTGAGAAAACCTTGACATTCACTCCACAACGCGGCGTAGATGATTCGCCCAGCTACTATGCGAACAGTTTTCCCCGAGCCATGTACCGGGAGTACGCGCAGAAGTGGCACATGGAACACGATCCGGTTCCCGGACAAGAACCGACACCCAAGGGAATCACCTACGTTGGCATCTCGTGGGACGATGTTAAGCCGCACTTGTGGAATTTTTTCCAAGCTGTCCGCACGCGGAAACCGGTGGTCGAAGATGCGGTATTCGGCCATCATGCGGCTTTAGCTTGTCACTTGGCGAATGAATCTTATTTCCGCAAGAGCGCGGTGTATTGGGACGAGGGGACGAAGACGATTAAGAGTTAGGAATCGAGTTTATTTCAGTGTTGATCCGGCGTTACCGACGATGGGTCGGGGAGAACTGAATTCTTATCGGACCCCGCGTCATTCCCTTTTCGGTTAACGCCCGTGATCTGATAATCCGTGTAGTCGATATTTAGGACGGCTTTGCCTCCCATACGCACCTGAGTCACAGACTCATTATGAATGGGGAGCCAAAAACCCGAGAACTTTGCCCAGCGATATTCGATCTTAACGTGGCTCACCCACAGGGATGGATTTTTGGCGGGCTCGCCTTCCATATGGACCACAGCGAAGTCGTGAGCATCTACCCAGATCTTTCCTACGTATAGGAATTTCGTATTTACACGAGGTTTTACACTCAACACATAAACGTCGCCGGTCGGCTCATGTTCGGTGCCCAGCAGGTTAAAGTCGTAATTTCGTGGGCTTAGTTCGGTGTTTTGGCGGTTTTGGCCGGCTTCTTTCTCGCTTTCCAAGAGTTTTAGCAAGACGCGATTGATGAGTAGCTTGGAGCCGCTTTGCGAGAGGATTGTGAAGTCTTTTTTGTCAGGAGCAGTATAGGTAGCTTCAACTTGAATCTGAGCCTGGTGACTGCCAAGAAAGCCATGATATTCGACGTTGTAGAGGCGTTTGCTTCGGTATCCTCGCAGCGCTTCGGAGCGGCGCGCGTTAGCAGCCACTAACCTTTCCACGATGACATCTACAGGCAGGGCTGGAGCGGTAGAGATCGCGTCGGCTGCACAAAACCGCACTGTTCCCCCGGTAATCCAAACCAGAGTGGTCAGGCATACCATCACCTGCCATACTTCGAGTTGTTTCCTTCTTTGCCCCGAAACTCTTTGCATGGCTAGCAGAGTAACGCCAGACGCCTTAGCGCAACCTTATCACCTTAGAGAGGGGACAGTTCATCCTCTCGTTCTTCCTTCTTCGGATGTTGCAATCTTCGTTCCAGATAGCGACGGGCCAAGTCCTGTCCCCCCAGACCAAATGCAATTGCCAGACCCAGCATAAGCGCACCCAAAATAAGCGCAAATGCCACTAGTACCGTTCGATGGGCAATACCTACGGCTTCGCAAGCCATGGAAATCGTGAAGAGGATGATCAACGTCTGAATCGTAAAGCTGATAAGCCGAGGAGACGGAAGATCTGCGTTAACAGCAGCCAGGAGTACTGCACGAGAAAAGAAGCTGGCCGCCCAAAGCCCAAAAAACAGCACGAAAAGCGCGACGAATAGTCTGGGAAGAAAAACAAAGAAATTGGAGATCTGTTCTTCTAGTCCCGCAATGCCCAGAAAATTGATCCCAGCCAGCATGAAGCCGACCCATGCCACCCAGAACACAAAGCGGCTCAGCAGCTCAGTGGAAGACGGCAGGGCAGCATTCTTGAGAAATTGAGCCGCGCCTGCATCTTGAGAAATCCGGTCGAACTTTGCGAACCGCAGAATGCTCCGCACTATAGATTTCAGCACGTAAGCAATGAGCCAGCCGATCACAACTACAAGCAGCATGACCATCAGCCGGGGCAGGAATTGGCCGATGCTGCCAGCAATCTCTTGCATGGTCGTGCTTAATTCATTGACGAATCTTTCCCACATAACGACCTCACTTCCTTCCGTTCCACATCTCCAGCAGATAAGGTTTCGCTCGTTCGAACGTTAAGCAAAGCTGTTCGACATTTGCTTCCACCTGATTAGCCGAGGCGTCGCGATTCTGACCCAGAAAGGTATAAGCCTTTCCCCGGTACAGCGGCGCGAGCGCCTGCACAATGTGGTCACGGCTTATTACCGCCTTGTGATACGAAGCGGCAAACTCATAAACGCTTCGAACCCATAGTTCGTCGGAATAGCGGAAATCGTCTTCGGGCACGGTGGCGATCTGGCGTAATTCAGCCAAAGTGCCCTCCGACAGAATCGAACGCAGTATAGGTTCGAGTTCAGCAACGCCGTGCACAAACATTTGATGCAGGCGTTTGCGGTTAATGCGAAGGGGTTCCAGGGTGACTTCATGCTCAGCCCCGATGGTGGGGACTGCTTCCGACTCTGTGGCCGCGGAACAGGATGGGACATTGGCCTCCAGCGACCAAAACAACACGCCAACCGTCTGCCTGAGCGCACGGATGAGATCGGACGGCGCTTGCTCCGGACGTGCTCTCGATCCCAAAAACGATTGGGCCAATCGAAAACCGCCGTTAATGGCAGAGAGCGTCAGGCATGTCTCCGCGCCCATCTGGCAAGCCTCCTGCTCCCACAGATCCTGTTCGAGAAAATGGGCTGCCAGGCGTCCGGAAAACGCAAATTCCGAGGGATGGGGTTCGCGCACCCGTTTGCAATAGAGAGCCCGAGTCATTGGGTAAACAAGATTGCTCACCAAGAGCCCGTCAAATTTATGCCGGCGATAGATCGGCGTTACCAAATCGACGTTGTCGCGCACTACAGGACGCAGGAGGCGCTCAATCCATTCCGGTTCAAGGCTGGTGGAATCTGGAGACACGATCGCACAGTTTCCAGCCCGCAGCAGGTCTGCGGCTGCGAACACCGTGTGCAATGCGCTTCCGGGTGAAGTCCCGCCCTCATACCGCGTACTGATGGAGTGCAGGGTGCGAAGGGTATTGACGTTCGAAACATGGCGCAGATCACTGATCGACGCCGCTCGCACTATCTCCTGAGTGCCATCCCGCGAACCGCCGTCGACGTTGATGATTACAGTCCGCTGGCGCGGAAAGTACTTGAGCAGTCCTGCTCGAACGGCCTGCACAACCTGGCCGACCGTCTTCCCGTCGTTGAAGGTGGGCACCCCAACCAGGATGTCCACTTCGCCAACGTTCATTAACTCGCGAAGAAAATCATCCGTCAGAATGCTTCCTTCGGGCAAACGTTTCCTCCATTTCCTTAACAGCTAAGTTGCCGAAATCACTTGCGATGGCGCACGTCCGCAACCTTAGGTAGTCTCATTTTAATCTTTAGGAGTTCAGATCTTTCTTAAGCGGAACCAATAAAACTGATACGGCCCCATGGTTAAGAGGTAAGGTAAATCTCCAATTCGGGGGAAGATGTTTTTGCCAAACATTTCGATCAGAATGTTGCCCTTAAAACGTTTGAGATCGAGTTCCACAGCCTGGGCGGCGCTCGAAAGGTTGTTCACGACCAGGACCGTTTCCTTCCCCAACTGGCGGACGTATGCCAGCACACGATGATTCGCCGGATATAAAAACTCGATGGTTCCCCGTCCGAAGACCGGAGCTGATTTCCGTACGCGTATGATGCGCTTCATCCAGGAGAGCAGCGAGTGGTCAAACCGTTTTTGTGACTGCACATTCAATGCTTGAAAGCCATATACCGGGTTGAGCATGAGCGGCGAGTAAAGGCTTTCGGGATCGGCTGCGGAGAATCCACCGTTCCAGCCACCATCCCATTGCATGGGGGTGCGGACACCATTTCGGTCGCCGAGATTCACGTTATCGCCCATGCCAATTTCATCGCCGTAATAAATAATTGGAGTGCCCGGCATCGACATCAACATGCCATTCATCAGTTCAATCCGCCTACGATCGTTGTCCAACAAGGGTGCAAGGCGACGACGGATGCCGAGGTTAATGCGCATGCTCTTATCCTTGGCATACTCGTCATACATGTAGTCGCGCTCCATGTCCGTAACCATTTCAAGGGTCAACTCGTCATGGTTGCGCAGGAAGAGGGACCACTGGCAGTTCTCCGGGATGGCCGGCGTTTGTTGGAGGATTTCAGTGATCGGCTTTCGATCCTCAAGTTTTAGCCCCATGAACATGCGGGGCATGAGGGGAAAGTGGAAAGCCATGTGGAATTCGTCCCCATTGCCGAAATAAGGACGAAGATCGGCTGGCCACTGATTGGCTTCTGCCAATAACACGCGTCCGGGATATTCCTTGTCTAGCCGGGCGCGTATCTCCTTTAGGACATCATGCGTTTCGGGTAGATTCTCGCAATTGGTTCCTTCGCGTTCCAGCAAATACGGCACCGCGTCCAACCGGAACCCGTCCACTCCCATCTCGAGCCAGAACTTCATCACTCCCCACATCTGTTCGCGAACTACTGGATTGTCGTAATTCAGATCGGGTTGATGGCTGAAAAAGCGATGCCAGTAATATTCCTTGGAAATCGGGTCCCACGCCCAGTTTGACATCTCCGTGTCGACGAAGATGATGCGCGTGTCCCGGTAGCGGTCGTCGGTTTCACTCCACACGTACCAGTCTCGCTTTGGATTAGTACGGGAGCTACGTGATTCCTGAAACCAGGGGTGCTGGTCGGAGGTGTGGTTCAGGACCATTTCGATGATGACGCGGATTCCCCGCTGGTGTGCGGCATCGAGAAAGAGCTTGAAATCCTCGAGATTGCCATAGCTGGGATGAACCGAGAAGTAATCGGCAATATCGTAGCCGTCATCCCGCAAAGGCGAAGGGAAAAACGGCATGAGCCAGATGGCATTTATGCCGAGCTCTTGTAAATAGTCCAGTTTTTGGGCGAGGCCGCGGAAGTCTCCGATACCGTCGCCATTGCTGTCGTAAAAGGTCCGCACATGGACCTGGTAGATGACGGCGTCCTTATACCAGAGCGATTCTTGCAGCTTAAGGGATGCGTGCGGCGTGGCCAATGCTTTCTCTCCTGTTGTCATACAGCCGCACAGACCGTCGGTAGAGATGTTGTGGTCTTTCGCTTAGATGCTGGATCAACACAGAGCGAAGCGCCGGGCGCGAAAATTGGCGAGAAGTGCAACAAGACCCTAAAGAGTTTCAATCTACCACATTGGGAGCGTGCCTAAAAGGAACGAGGAGATGCAAACAGGCATGCTTGCCTGTGGAAAATATCAAGGGACTCCACTGGTCTTACCGCGATAGAACAGAAGGTGTTTTAGTGGGCAACTTGAAGTCGACGGTGACCAAGGTCTGTGCTTCCACCAAGCGTCCATTTAGCAAGTAAGGCTTGTAGCGCCACTGCTTAACGGCTTCACAGGCTGCTTTACCGAGAAGCATTGGGCCGCTCAGCAGCTTCAGATCCCGGATTACTCCGTCCGTGCCGATTAATGCCTGCAGTACCACCGAACCTTGAAGTCCGGCTTGCAGCGCGCGTTGCGGATATGACGGTCGGGTTCTTTCGAGCAATAGTTCGTCCGCGAGGTCGGTAGTCAGATTGACGGGCAAGAGCGCCCGATCAAGCCGGGAAGGAGCGCCTGTCGGCAGGTCGCGTTCGGGAACGGCTGAGCGCGATCCGTCATTCAAGCTATCCGGAACCGAAGACGACGTCGAAAAAAGAGAAGCGGCCAAAGATGGGGAGGGCTGGCTGCTAAATTTCCCGGCAGTATCCGAAGGTAGTTCTTCCTGTTGACGCGCCGGCTCGGTAGCAGTGAGGAAGATATCTTGGATGCTGGCGCGATTCTCGTTAGTTCGGATTTCGGTGACGCTAATACCTGCGTCATTTCTTCGCGCTCGTTTCGTGGCTTTGGTCTGGGGTAACTCGGAAACGCGGGCTTCCTTCTGTTCGCGATTGCGTCCCGACCCGCGCACCAAGGCTTCTGCTTTTGTCTTCAGGTTCAGGGCAACATTCGAGGATGCAGATACCAGTTTGCCCCACAATGGTTTGTCATCAAAAACGTAGTCCGTGAAGAGCAATGCTGCCCCAAGCCCAATGCAAAGCACAATGGGGATGAGCGGTCCGTTTTTCGTGCTCGATTGCGCCTCAGCATTCGCAGTTGCGAACAGCGTCTGGATGTCTGATTGAGAGGGAAGGTTCGCGTCCACGTCTTCCAGGGGATTGTAGGGCGCGGATTCCCTGAAAGCTGGCTGCGAAGTCAAATTTGACGAAGGCCCTGCAGTACGGGCGATCTTCGCCGCGTCCTCTTGTATTGTGGAGGTGATAAGCCTCTTTCTGATTGCCTCGACGGCCGCACCTGCCGTTTGATTGATCTCGGGTTCCCCGCGCGAGAACCAAGTTCTCATGTTCCCTAAAAAAGCATCGCAGGTGAGGAGGTCATATTTAACTCGCTCACAAACGAAGGGCCGTCGCAAGACATGTGCTGCCCCGGTGACGTCTCCAGCGAGGCCGCCAAAGTCTCCAAGGGCAATGGTGAAGGCAGACTGATTACACTTCAGCTCCCTTGCTGTTTTCAGCAGGAAAGCGGTTTCGGCTCCATCCTGGCAGTCCGCTACAACCACTTCGTAGCGGCGAGTGGTGAGTTTTTCCAGAGCGGCAAAGATTTCCCGGCAAGAATCAACCTGGAAATCGAGCTCAATGAGAGCTTGGCCTATCTGGCGCGACGTCTCCTCGTTGGAGGAGAACAAGAGAGATCGTGGCGACATGAGAGGAGCTTAACGCTTTGAACTTGAGTCCAACAAGGTTACGAAGTGACGAGGAGATTTCGCGGAACAGTACAGGTAATCCATGAACAGGTTACATGTACCAACGGACATTCCACTCAGATCCGTTTATTCAGACCAGCGACGGAACAAGAGGGCTCCGTTGGTTCCTCCGAAGCCGAACGAGTTGGAGAGGGCATACTCCACCTGCGCTTTGCGCGCGTGGTTGGGAACGAAATCCATGTTCATCGTGTCTGGATCTTGATTCTCAAGATTGATAGTCGGAGGAAGGATCTGGTCCCGCAGCGCAAGCACTGTGATCCCCGCTTCGAGGCCTCCAGCCCCACCTAATAAATGTCCGGTCATGGATTTAGTCGAACTCACTGGTACTTTGTGTTCTCCGAAGAAATTTCGGATCGCATGCGCTTCAAGCGTATCGCCGATCGGAGTAGACGTGCCGTGAGCGTTTACATATCCGATATCGGTGGGCGTCACCTTGGCGTCTTTGAGCGTATTCCTCATAACCCGGAAGCCGCCTTCGTGTTCAGGCGCGGGCTGAGTAATGTGATAAGCATCCCCGCTCATGCCATAGCCAACGACTTCCGCCAGAATCTTTGCGCCATGCTGGCGAGCGAACTCCAATTCTTCGAGGATGAGGATTCCCGCACCTTCACCCATGACAAAGCCATCGCGGGCAGTATCCCAAGGGCGGCTTGCCTTTTCCGGATCACCGTTACGGGTAGAAAGAGCTCGCATTGCAGCGAAGCCGCCGACCCCCATCGGAGTAATCGCGGCTTCACTTCCACCCGCAATCATCGCGTCAGCATCCCCGTGCTGAATGATTCTGAAAGAGTCTCCAATGGAGTGTGCGCTGGTTGTGCAAGCGGTCGCGGTCGCTTCGTTAGGCCCTTTCGCCCCAAAGCGCATGGAAACGTGCCCAGCCGCTAAATTTACGATGGCTCCGGGAATAAAAAACGGAGAGATTTTGCGCGGGCCGCCTTTGACCAAATTCAAGTGCTCCCGCTCGATAATG
Source organism: Acidobacteriaceae bacterium (assembly GCA_025462785.1). Taxonomy (GTDB): domain Bacteria; phylum Acidobacteriota; class Terriglobia; order Terriglobales; family Acidobacteriaceae; genus JAOAPG01. Next base: position 3,348 of record JAOAPG010000301.1, on the reverse strand, counting down.
TCGAATCCCCCAATGCCCGAGCCGATATGCACCCCCACTCGTTCGGCGTTGTCGGGAGTTATCTTGAGTCCAGACGAAATCATCGCCTCATCTGCGGCACCGAGCGCCAAGTAGATGAAGCGTCCCATTTTCTTTAGCTCTTTTTTCTCGACAAACTTCAAGGGATCGAAGTCCTTAACCTCAGCCGCGATCTGGCAAGCAAACTGGGACGCATCAAATTGCGTGATTCGCCTAATGCCGCTCTTACCCGCTAGCAGGTTCTTCCACACTTCTTCCGTGGTGTTTCCCACTCCGCAGACCAGGCCTATCCCGGTGACTACGACCCTACGCTCCAACTATTTTCCGCCTTTCGAGTGCTTTCCGATGTAGTCAATCGCATCTTGAACGGTCCGGATTTTTTCCGCATCTTCATCTGGAATCTCGATCTCGAAAGATTCTTCGAAAGCCATGACCAATTCCACCGTGTCGAGCGAATCGGCGCCCAAATCGTCCACAAAAGAAGCGCTGGGGGTGACCTCGGCTTCATCGACCCCGAGCTGTTCCACAATGATCTGCTTTACTTTTTCATCAATGGCTGCCATTCATTCTCCCTTGCTGCATTGCTCTGTTAAGGACGGTAGGAACCGCCGAGTGATTGGATGTATCTCCCCCGTCGAAGACTCCGGAGCGTAGATTCCGAGGAATCAGCTTGGTCTGGAGAAGCGGTACGCGCTTCCGGCTCGCCGGGTGGCTCGACGATTACTTTTTTGCCTTGGCGTGCTTGTCGATGTAGTCGACCGCGTCTTGCACAGTACGAATTTTTTCGGCGTCTTCATCGGGGATTTCGACGTCGAAAGCTTCTTCAAGCGCCATCACGAGTTCGACCTGATCGAGGGAGTCCGCTCCCAAGTCATCGACGAATGATGCACTGGGGGTAACTTCGCTTTCGTCTACCCCTAATTGCTCGGCAATAATCTGTTTTACCTTCTCGACAGCTTCTTTGTTGACTTCAGTAGCCATAGCTTTGAGCCTCCGTGAAACAAACCAGTAGTGTACTGGCCCGAGCAAACCGCTGTAAAGGAAAGTCGAAGCGCCAATCGAGAAAGTGCGGTTCGATTACTTGGCTTTGCTCTCAATTTTAAGGTGCAGAAATCCTAATTGTTGTGAGTCGCTGCGGTCAACGCTGGGTGGACTCCCAAGAATGGCTTGGAAAAATAGTTAGGCTGGGGAATGTGTTCGACTTCGCGTTGCCAAGCCTCCCAAAACGATTTCGGCGCTCGTCCTGCTCTCCGTGCCTCCCCTGTGTTCCCCGTGGTTCTCTCGGAGGTGGGTCCGCTAAAGCGCCCCACCCTCGTCAAAGAAGCCCCTAGCATAATTGTATGATTGCTCGACTGCGGATCATTCCGTCTAGGGGCGTGGTGAAAATGAAATTTGCCTTTTGGATTCTTCTTCTCAGCCTTTGTCAGTTCGCTCACGCCATCAACTGTCCAAAAGACCAACCAAAAGATGGAAGCGCATTGCTGCATCTCGAGCGTACCTGGGCAAAGGCTCTGGAGGTGAACGACGGAGACGCGGTGGCTTGCATCCTCGCTGACGAATTCGAAGACGCCGACGTCGATGGGAGCTTGCACAGTCGTGGAGAGGCGCTGGCCCGTGTGGCACAGCGTAAGCCTTCCCATAACGAATTAAGCGAGATGACTCCTCATTTTCAAGGGGATTTCGGCTATGTTCGTGGACTGAACACCATCACAGATCCGAAGGGAAGCCCTGTCGCCAAAGTTCGTTTCACCGATATATTCGTGTATCGCGATGGACGCTGGCAGTCGGTCGCCGGACAGGAAACGCTATTGAGTGAGCCCTCGAAATAATGCGCGCCGTCATTCAACGCGTTAATCGGGCTAAAGTTACGATCGATGCTGAGACTGTTGGGCAAATCGAAAACGGTTTGCTCGTTTTGTTAGGAGTTTCCAAAGCGGATGCGGAGGTTGACGCAGATTACCTGGCGGAAAAGATCGCGGGTCTAAGGATCTTCGAAGACGCCAATGAAAAGATGAACCTCTCGGTCACGGACATTCACGGTGAGGTTCTGTTGGTCTCCCAGTTCACTCTGTATGGCGACATGCGCCGAGGCAGGCGGCCTTCATTCGACCATGCCGCTTCTCCGGAACGCGCTCGTGAGCTTTATGAATATTTTGTCGGTCGAATGAGAGCAGCGGGGATAAAATGTGAAACGGGCCGATTCCAAGCGACAATGAAAGTGGAATTGGTGAACGAGGGGCCAGTAACGATTCTGCTGGATTCGACCAAGCTCTTCTAGTGGAGTTCGCGATTAAACAACAAGATCTGCGACCCGCACCGCGTCCGCACAGGCCCGTACGTCATGCGTACGAATGATGTGGGCTCCTTTCAGAATTGCCGCAGTTTCAGCAGCCAGGGTTCCATAGAGACGTTCCGTGAGGGGCGCGTCTTTCCCGTCGCGCGCCAGGGCTCTTCCGATGAAACCCTTTCGCGAAACTCCCACCAGCAGGGGATAGCGCAGCTGATGAAATTCTTCGAAGCGTTTCAACAACGGATAATTTTCCTCCATCTTCTTGCCGAACCCGAAACCCGGATCGAGCACCATCCGGTCTCGTTTCACTCCCGCCATAAGCGCAGTGTCTGCGCGGTCGCGCAATTCGCGCTTCACCTGAAGAACGATGTCTGAAGCGGGCGGAAGGTCGTGCCACTCGTCCGGTCTTCCGCGTGTATGCATCAGGACGGCGCCGCATTGCAAAGACGCCAGCGTCTTTACCATTTGCTTGTCCCAAAGAAATCCGCTGACGTCATTTACAATCTCCGCGCCAGCTTCGATAGCAGCTTTTGCTGCCGCAGATTTATAGGTGTCAACAGAAATAATGGCGTCCGGACGCTTCTGCTTAATCTCGGTAATCACGGGAATAATGCGTTGTAATTCCTCTGCTTCCGTGACTTGCGCCGGGGTTGGAGACGCAGACGAAATTACTTTTGCTCCGGGACGAGTCGACTCTCCACCGATGTCAATGATGTCCGCGCCGTCACTGAGAAGTTGTAACGCGAACTTGATCGCGTCCGTCTGATTAAAGTGCAGTCCGCCATCGGAGAAAGAATCAGGAGTGACATTCACAACGCCCATGATGAGCGTACGTTTACCAAGTTGAAGAGAGCGGGAACCGAGATTCCAATCGAACACAGAACGCATCAGGGCAATTCTATAAGAGCAGGCTTTAGGCGTCAGGCTTTAGGCTTTGGGCGTCAGGTATTGAATTTAGTCGGTAAGCTCTTGATGGACTCGTTGGCGCGCGAGAAACTTGACCCAACAGAACACAGGTGCGGTTCCCAAGCCGTCAATCC
>JAOAPG010000295.1 GCA_025462785.1 Acidobacteriaceae bacterium | reverse complement strand
CTGGTTCTCGCTTGAACGTGAACGCATAGGAGAGTAATGAACGACTTCCCACGATTTGATTTGAAGAGACAGGTGGCGCTCGTAACCGGCGCGGCGCGCGGCTTGGGACGGGCGATCTCTCTTGCTCTGGCGAATGCAGGAGCAGATGTGGCGCTAGGATTTCGCGATGTGAAGACTGGGCAGGATTTGGTCGGCGAGATCGAAGCTATGGGACGAAAGGCGCTCCCGCTGCAGATGGATATGACGCGAATGGATCAAATTGTCGCAGCTGTGGATCAAGCTACGCGCCATTTTGGACGACTCGACATTCTGGTGAACAATGCGGGCATCGCACCGGAGAATCTGGCTGAAGATGTGACTGAGCAAGATTTTGACGCGACGCTTGCCGTTAATTTGAAGGGAACATTTTTCGCGAGCCAGGCGGCGGGGAGAGTGATGATCCGGCAGAAGAGCGGGCGGATTATCAATATGGGTTCGCAGGCAGGTTTTGCCGCACTGCCCGGAGAAGCGATTTATTGCATGACCAAGGCTGGCATAACCCATCTGACGAAGTGCCTGGCAGTCGAATGGGGCAAGTACAACATCAACGTGAACGCGGTGGCTCCCACGTTTATTCACACTCCGGGAACAGAGGAGTTTCTGGCAAATCCAGCGAACCGCGCTGATGTCGTGGAACGAATTGCAGCGCTGCATAGAATCGGCGAACCCATGGAGGTGGCTGGAGCGGTGGTGTTTTTGGCTTCTCCGGCCGCATCGTTGATTACCGGCGAAACGATTTTGATTGATGGCGGTTGGACGGCGCGGTAAGCCGGTAAGGCTGCATATTGCAAACGGATCCGAAAGAAAACCGACTCGAAGCCGATGGCCGCAGCGGCGAAACCTTAGCAGCAGCATCACTTCGTCAGGCAGCATCCCTGCGAAATATCACTCCCATTCGCTTCAAATTCGATATCACAATTTTTGAGAAGGAGAACCGTATGGTGGAACAGATACCACGCGTTCTTGCAACCCGTGGGGCAGAACCCACTTTGACCGTGCCTTTGCCCATTCCGAATGGAATCGGACAAATACTCAGTACGTTTGGGAATATTCACAACTACATACAGGAAGATGGAACCCTCGATGTGCGATGGCAGGCTGAAATGCTGGCCCGGGCCGCTTTGCCCTTTCCGCTTACGCTGTCGTTTGATCCGACTAAGGCCGTTTCATCTTTCACTTGTCACAAGCTTCTCGTGACAGTGTTTACGGATGTTTTTTCAAAGCTGCAGGCTAGCGGCATGCAGGCCAAGGTGACGAGTTTTGGAGGATGTTTTGCTTTTCGTCCGCAGCGAACTGGAACAGTATTCTCCACACATTGCTGGGGCATCGCGATTGACCTGAACCCCGGAACTAACCAGCAAGGTTCGGCCGGTGACATGGATGCAGAAGTCATTAAAATATTTCGTCAGGCAGGTTTTGAGTGGGGACGAGATTGGAGCGGGAGAACCAGAGATCCGATGCACTTTCAATATTGCACCGGGTATTGAGCGATGTGAAGGAAAATGGGGGGCAATTCTATGCGTAACAAATTCTTAACAATTGGAAGGGACGTTCTTATCCGGAGTGCGTCACTGTTCGTATATAGTTTGGGCGTAAGGCTTTTAACAAGGCATCGGGAGGTCGAGTGCAACGACGAGTCGTGATTACTGGCATGGGTGTTGTGAGCCCGAATGGTGTGGGTAACGCGGCGTTCTCTGAGGCCATCCTTGAAGGACGCAGTGGAGTACGGCGTATCTCGCGATTCGATCCAACCGAGATTCCGGTGCAGATTGCTGGCGAAGTTCGCGACTTTAACGAGCTGGCGTGGGTCGAGAAAAAAGAACGCAAGCATGTGTCGCGCGTGTTGCCATTGGCTTTGTGTGCTGCTACGGAGGCGTTGAGTACTGCAGGCTTCGATGCGGCTTCCCTGCCCATGAAAGAAAAGCAGCGCTTCGGAGTCATTCTCGGCTCCGGCGGCGGCTCACAGGAATTCACCGAAGAACAGTACCGATTATTTTTTCATCAGCAATACTCAAAGATGAGTCTGTTTTGCGTGCCCACGGGCGTAATGGGAACTCTTTCCAGCGAACTCAGTGTGCGATTTGGATTGCGCGGCACGAGCAACGTGATTACGACTGGCTGTACATCTTCCACAGATGCTTTTGGATATGCCATGCGGCAAATACAGTCGGGGCGGCTCGATGTGGTATTAAGCGGCGGGGCCGACGCACCGATTGCGCTGGGGATTATCAAAGGTTTCATCCTGATGAAGATTCTTACGGATTCATGGAACGACGAGCCTTCACGAGGCTCGCGTCCTTTCTCCGTAAATCGTGATGGATTTGTCGTAGCGGAGGGCGCGTGGATGTTCGTGCTCGAGGAATACGAACATGCGCGGGCGCGTGGAGCGAAGATGCTGGCGGAGATTGCAGGATACGGTTCCACGTGCGAAGCCTTTCATCGCGTTCGGTTACAAGAATGCGGCGAAGAGCCAGCGCGGGCAATTGGATTGGCGATGAAGGGTGCAGGAATTGCGCCGCAAGGCGTGCAATATGTGAACCTGCATGGAACTTCAACACAGTTAAACGATCGCATCGAAACGCGTGCCCTGAAACTGGCACTCGGAGAGCATGCGCGTGAGATTCCGATGTCGGCGCTGAAGTCGCAAATCGGACATCCCCAGGGAGCTTGCGGAGCGGCGGGTGTGGCGGCAACGATCGTTGCGATGCAGAGCGGACAGATTCCTCCGACGATTAATTTGGAGGCACCTGATCCGGAGTGCGATTTGGATTATGTTCCGAAGGCGGGACGAAAGAAAACGATTGAGCATGCAGTGTGCAACTGCATTGCTTTTGGATCCAAGAATTCGGCGCTGGTGTTGCGGAATGGCGCGTAGTCAGAATGTAATCGGAATAAAGGAACAGCAGATCCCTCGACTTGTCTTCGTCGCATTGCGACTCAGCCTGCGCTCGGGATGACAACGTAAAAAGTGAAGAATGCCAATGAACAATCTCAACAACACTCTGTCATCAGGTCTGGCGAACCGCTTCACGCTTCTCGCCAACAAGGTTCACGATCTAGCAGCCCCTCTTACCGACGAAGAGTTCTGGCGCAAGCCCTTTGGCTTTGGAAACAGCTTTGGCCATCTTGTGCTGCATCTTACTGGCAATTTGAACTACTACATAGGCGCGCAGATTGCCGGAACAGGTTATGTCCGGGATCGTCCACGAGAGTTTGCGGAAACGAACCATTTCAAGAAGGAAGAGGCACTGCGACGTTTCGATGAAGCGGTCAATGTCGCGGTTCGAGCCGTCGGTGTTCAATCCGATGATGAATGGGCTTTATCGTACACGGCGGCCGGAGCCCAGCACATTGAGAATCGCTTCGACATGGTTTTGCAGTGCGTGACTCATCTCGATCATCACGTGGGGCAGATGATTTATCTATGTTTCGAGTTGAAGCGCGAAACAGTGTCCGTCCGCTAGGTCAGCAAGTGCAGCACGGTGCTTTCGACTTTCGGCCATGCTGTTGAGTGCGGGTCTATCAGGTCGAAGTGGCCTGCCGTAGCTATTTCCAGATAATGCACGTCTTCCCCTTGGGATTTTTTCTTCTCCGCATAACTTCGGCTGAGTGATGCGGGCACCGAATCGTCGGGAGCACCATGAATCAGCCACTGGGTCGCGGAGATCTTGAGCTGCATGGGATCAGCTTCGTGGTAATGCTCGGGCACTTCCTTGGGGGTTCCTCCAAGAAATTCGACAACTGCATTGTTGCTTAAGTGGAGCTCCCAAGCCTGCTGCAGGTCGACCACTCCCGCCAGAGAAACAACCTTTTTGATTGAGGGTTCATGGCCAGTGAGGCACAGCGCAAGCTGGCCTCCGGCGGAGTGGCCCATCACCAAGCTTCGACCAGTATCGAGATCGTACTTTTTTGCTATTTGTGAAAGGAAACGGTAGCTACTGCGAATGTCTTCGAATGTGCCCGGCCAGCCACCTCCGTGGTTGCCTACACGGCGGAACTCGACATTCCAGGTGGCGAGACCTTTTGATGCGAGGGCAGCACAAAGATGCGCCGTGGATGACAAATCGTATTTGGCCCGCCAGTAACCTCCATGAATGGTCATGACCACCGGAAAGGGGCCTTTGATTTTCGGAAGGCGCAGTTCACCGAACTGATTGGGATCGGCTCCGTAAGCGATGCGCGCGTCGGCGGGTGGTGGCGGAAGCGTCAGGATGTCTTCAGAAGACATGCGGATTTGAAAAAGCAGCTCTCAGCTCTCAGCCGTGTAGCTTGAACCTATATAAGGCAGGAATCACTGTTCTTTTAACTTTAATTTTGATTTGTTTTCTTCCAGGAATTCGCGGAGCTTTTCTCCGGCGTCGAGCAGCCTTGTCCATTGTTCGTAGTAGAGTGTGACGGGAAAGCGGCCCAAGCCGTAAACGCTGACTCCACCTTTTTCGCTCACACGAAATTCTAAACTTCCGGTACGGCGCGGTCCTTGTTTTTCAAGCTCGGCAAGACGCGCTTTCAATTCTTCATAAGTAGGTTCGGCCATGGATTACCTCGGTGGCTAAAGATGAATCCATCATAGGGCGTATACGCGATGTTCGTCGAGTACGATCTAGCCTTTATAATCTTTAAGAACTCTCTTTTATGTCTGAACCCTTGCGGCATTCCGCTCTGTTGACGGATCTGTATGAACTCACCATGGCTGCGGCCTACTTCGAAAATAACTTTCGAGGCCAAGCCAGTTTTGAATTGTTCGTGCGATCCCTTCCTAAGGAGCGCTCCTTCCTGCTGACTGCGGGCCTTGAACAGGTTCTTGATTACCTGGAACAGATCCATTTTGAAGACGATGACATTGAATATTTGCGGGCGCAGCCGATTTTTTCCCACGTCAGTAATTCTTTCTTCGAGTATCTGAAAGGCTTCCGTTTTTCCGGAGAGGTCTGGGCCATTCCGGAAGGCACGCCGGTGTTTGGAGAAGAACCGCTGCTGCGGATTACAGCCCCGATCCTTGAGGCCCAGATTGTCGAAACATTTTTGATCTCGACCATTACCTTTGAAACGCTGATTGCCTCAAAGGCCGGGCGCGTTGTGGGCGCGGCTCAAGGACGCGGCGTGGTGGAGTTCGGTTCGCGGCGAGCGCATGGACCGGAAGCTGGAGTATTGGCCGGCCGGGCGGCTTTCATTGGAGGGTGTACGGGGACGTCCAATGTGGAAGCGGGACGGCGGTTTGGAGTTCCGATTTATGGCACGCTGGCGCATTCCTTTTTGATGGCTTATCAGGATGAGGAAAAGGGATTTCGGGATTTTGAGAAGCTATTCCCCGAGCACGCCGTTCTGCTGATCGATACGTACGACACACTGGATGCGATTGAGAAGATCGGTCGCGCGGGATTACGGCCGCTGGCTGTTCGCCTGGATAGCGGCGACCTTGCCCAACTTTCAAAGCAGGTGCGGCGGCGACTTGATCAGGTTGGACTGCACGAGACGAAGATTTTTGCCAGCAGCGATCTGGATGAATTTGTTATTGCGGATCTACTCGCCCAGGGAGCTCCGATTGACAACTTTGGAGTAGGGAGCGCTCTAGCCACATCGAAAGACGCGCCGACACTGGGCGGAGTTTACAAGCTAGTGGACGTTGAAACGGACAAGGGCCCTTCCTACCGGGCGAAATTCAGCGAGAATAAGGTTACCTATCCCGGACGAAAGCAGATTTTCCGCTTCCGTGATGAGAATGGAACTTTCCGCGAAGATCTCATCGCTTGCGAAGATGAAATCCATGATGGCGAGCCGCTGCTCACATGTGTGATGAGGGACGGCAAACGGCTCGCACCCTCACCTCCTTTGCAAACGATTCGCACTCGCGCTCGGCAGCAGATTGCTGATCTGCCCGAAGCCCTACGCGAATTGCAGCCGCCCATCAAGGGTTATCCGGTGCGCTTCAGCCGAACTTTGGAGAGCTTGCTAGCCGAGGCGAAACAGCGCATGGGCGTCGTGTGAAGCACCCATGATCCGTTCGTTAGTTAGATCCATTGAAACCTGATTGACGCAAATTCCTGAGGCCGTTCCCTACTTCGCGGCCGTTGTGCTGGTTCTTCCGGCATCTTCAAATGAAAATGCATTCGAAACGTTGGCATACTCTTTGCCTGCGACTTCCACATAGGGATAGATGAAATAGTTGAGCGGCTCTCCCTCTTGCTTGGGATTCAGTACCAAGTCTCTCCCCATCGTGAACTGCACACGGTCGTAGTCGTGGGCGCCAAAGAAATAATTCTTCTTCACCGGATGTTTCCACGCTTCTGAAATGTCAACCGGGACCCATCCATGATCAGGGTCGAAGAACTCTGCCCAGCAATGGTAGCCGGGGATTTCCGCGGAGTGTTTGTCCTCGGGCAGGGGAAAGCCGATTTCAAAGCGAGCGGGAATTCCCTGAGAACGAGCCATGGAGATAAACAGCGAATGGAAGTCGGTGCAGTTGCCCTTCTTTGCGCTGCAAGCGTAGAGCACATCACCGTGTCCCCATCCCGTGCCGGTTTTGTCGTATTTCATGTTGTCGAAAACATAGTCGTAAATGGCGCGGGCTTTGTCCACCGTAGTTGTTTTGCCTTCGGCCGTGGTGGCGGCTAGTTGAGCGGGAATGCCGCTGGTCGGAACGAGTTTATCGGGGGCGAGGTCTTCTTTTCGCTCACGTTCATTGAGCTTTAGGGCTTCAAGGTGTGGAGTGGCGACTCCGAGAGTGAGACGCTCGTGACGCACCACGTCATAAATGACTTCGAAGTGTAAATCAGGCGCGCTGGCTTTAGAAGTTTCGGCGTAGTACATCTCGTTGTCGTGGCGAGAATCGTGAGTCTTCTTTAGGCGGAGATCCCCAGTAGCAGAAATGATTTTTACTTCTTGAAATTGGTCAGAGTGGGCTTGGGGTATCCAGACGCGAATTTTTCCTCCCGTAGGAACGTTCTTAACGGTGAATGCATAGTGAAAGGTGAAATGACGCGTCGATTGAGCGAAGGAGGATGCGGCGAATGCAGAGAGAGACATGAGCAAGAACAATGCTTTCCTAAACATGACACGTTCCTTTTATGTGTGGCTTACGATTGCGAACGGAAACGACACACGGGCGTTTAGGAGAGCGCGGTCAAGTGAAGCCGCGTCGCTTTGGCAGGATTGCGGGCATGGCCTTGCGGGAGAATTTATTGTAAATGATGCCGTGATTTGACGGAGCGGCAGCTTTGGGCAGCTTTGGGCAGGTAGAGCTCCTTCGACTAACTTGAAACGCGCTTGCGCGTTTCAAGCGGCGCTCAGGATGACAGTTTTGGAAAGGTAGAGTCTTCGCCCAGAGAATGTGTTCGGAGCGTGCCGTCTATCACCATCTTCTGGTTCCGAAATACTTTCGGACACCGATTGTGTTGTACCTTCCCCATGGGCCGTTGGAACCGAGGTCAGCCGGTCCCAGGTATCGGTCACGGGCTCCCAAGCGATCAAATAGAAAGTGTTGGGTTACGCGAAACTCGAATCCTTTTCCCATGTAGATCCCCAATCCCCACGAGTGTTCGACGCCTATCGCATCGAATGACCAGGTATAGAGTGCTTGGGGAACATTCCTGCCAAACAGAAACGCCGGTTGACCAAACAGCATAAATCTGCGGAGCTGAGTGCGGCCAAAGGGACGGACTTCCAAATAACCCGAGATCATGTAGCGAGCGAACTCACTGCACGGAGCATTTGCTCCGCCGAAGGAGCGGGCGTTAGCACTGCACAAGTTGGGATCGATTTCATTGTGAGGAGGAGCCAGGTCGAACTCGCCGTATCCCCAAAACATGTCCTTCGGTAGGAACATACGAGGCCCGTCTTGCAATGCCGGGTCCTGCGCCAAAGCCACGCCTACAAGCACTTGTGCCACAGCCAACCATAGAACGATAGAAAGCAACCGTTTCATTACGCCTCCGAGGATGTTGCCGATAACCAAAGTTAAAAGTGGGGGATATTTTACCTTGTCCCGGTCTCGGGATTGAGAGAAACGGGTACTTGCTTGTAACTTGGTTCCCTTTGAGTCACGAGTCTGCCGCGGGCAAGTTGCTGCATGAATTTGGATGGGGTATCCTTGGTGCCAAACTGCGAGGCAGATAATGCAAGCTGTGCGCCGGTGGGTGGTTCGCTTCTATTTTGTCCTCGCCTTGGTGATCTTTATGACTGATTCCGTCTTTGCCACTCCAACAATCTACGACTTCACATTGCCTTCAATCGATGGCAAGCCGATGCCTCTCTCTGATTTCAAGGGGAAAGTAATCTTGATGGTAAATGTGGCCAGCCAATGCGGCTACACGCCGCAGTACACTGCTTTAGAGGCGCTGTATGAGAAATACAAGGACCAGGGATTCGTCATAGTGGGCTTCCCGGCAAATAATTTTGGCGCGCAAGAGCCGGGGACGAATGAAGAGATCAAGACCTTTTGTTCGCGAAAGTACAGTGTGAGCTTCCCGCTTTACTCGAAGATATCCGTCGAGGGTGCGGACCAGGCTCCGCTCTACTAGTTCCTCACGCAGCAGAAAGATTCGTCCATTGGTGGAGACATCAAATGGAACTTCACAAAATTTCTAGTGGATCGCAGCGGTCATGTCGTGCAGCGATTTGAGCCCGCGGTCACTCCTGACTCCAAAGATGTTGTCGATGCCATAGAGAAACTACTAAAGCAATAGGTCAGATGGCAGTTATCGGTTTTTTGGATTTTATGCGGAGTAATGGGCGACCGCTGAAGCGAGCTTCTCTACGGAAATCCATATGCGAGACTTTTATTCCTCCCATAAGTTGAATTGATAGACCGCTAAGTCCAACAAATACGGAAAAACGGTTTGGCGAGAGTATTGCTCTTCTACCCTCCACAGGAGCGTGGGCAATGGGACAAGAGGTTTCCGTCTCGTATCAAGCAGTCAAGAGCAAGGTCTACAAGCTGATTGACGCTTTGGTAGAAGATGCCAAGACCGAAGGCGATGTTCAAGAGTCCATGAAGCGGTGGTGGAAACTTATTCACCCCGCTGACCGGCCAGTAGCCCGGAAATATTTGTTAACGGTACTGGCGAAGTCGAATGCGACACTTGAGGCAATTTCGGAAGGACTCGTACAATTTAAAGACTTTGAAAGCATTCGCGAGCCCTATGTTGACAAACTTCCCAAGCCGCCAATAGCTGCAAGTCACTCTCAACTGAGTAGCGGCGTTTAATTCTCTTCATTTCAAACAATCCAATTCCAAAGCTGGGGCGGAAGCGTTAAAGTTTGTCGCTATCCCGCCCCTTTAAAATGTCCACAGGTACTTGCCTCTGAGCCTATCCGCAAAGGATCCAAGTAGCCAGTCTGGGAGAGCTGTTCACCGTAACTCGATTTTCTGATGTAGGCTTTTTCACGATGAAGATCGTAGTCACAGGTAGCAGTGGTCACTTGGGCGAGGCATTGGTTCGCACGTTGAGGGAACAGAACCGCGAAGTTGTC
>JAOAPG010000283.1 GCA_025462785.1 Acidobacteriaceae bacterium | reverse complement strand
CAACTAATTCCCTGGGAAGACAATTTCTTCGACAAAGTGCTCTCCGTGGAGTCGTTCTACTACTATCCGGATCAAGACCGGGCGTTGGATGAACTATTTCGTGTTACCGCTCCTGGCGGACGAGTGTTCATCCTGATCAATTTGTACCGTGACAACCAGTACTCCTTGCAATGGGTGGATAAGCTGAACGTGCCGGTGCATGTGAGGTCTGCAGCCGAATATGAAGAAATGTTCAAGAAGCACGGATTCGAGAAAGTCGAGTCCAAGCAGATTCCAGACGACACGCCCACGCCGGATGACTACAAGACGAAGTCGTTTAATAGTCTGGAAGATTTAAAGGCGTTCAAGAGAGTGGGAGCGTTGCTGTTGATGGGGAGCAAGCCGCGTTGAGGCCTAACAGCAGATTCCTCGCCAGCTGACGCTGACTCGGAACGACAAAGGTTAGAAAATTGCTGGTCCAGAGCGATTGCCTCCTGCCGTCACTTCACCAATCTGTTGTATTTCTTCAGCACCTCTCTCAACCGGTCATGCGGTAATCCGATCACCATATGATTGTCGATTCCCTTCATCGTGTCGGCCGCTATCATTGCATTCACCACGGCTTCTTCCGTCGCCTGCACGGTTGCGAGAAACAATGGGTCAAGTTGGTCGTTGGGAAGCATCGTGAGCTGATGCAGGCCCTCGGGGGAAGCGGCCCCCGGATTCGCCGTCGAGAATGCTACAAAAATATCTCCCGATCCGTCACCAGAATAACTACCATCCCTTCCGAGCCCCAACGACACTCGCTTTGCGACGCGCTTGAGCTGTGTTGGAATCAATGGTGCGTCTGTGGCAACGACAATGATGATCGATCCGGTGTCAGTTTCATAGGCCTTGTGTTCGGGTATCTCTTTTCCGACCGGAACACCGGCAATCCGTAATTGATCACGTTGACCGTAATTGCATTGCACCAACACTCCGACTGTATAACCGCCGTGCTTCGCATCCAAGACACGCGACGAAGTTCCGATCCCGCCTTTGAACTGGTTGCAGACCATACCGGTGCCGCCGCCAACACTTCCTTCTTCAACTGGGCCAGCATGAGCCGTATCTAACGCATGGAAAGCATCTTCTGGCTTTACATGGAATCCATTGATGTCGTTTAGCCAGCCGTCCCATGTCTCAGCTACGACGGGCAGCGACCACCAGTATCCTTCCATGTCAGCTTGGCCTCGCTTCACTTTCCAGGCGATCACGGCGTCGCGAACCACGCCAACGCTGTGCGTATTCGTAATCATCACCGGTCCGTCGAGGAAGCCTGATTCCTCAAGCCACGTTGTGCCCGTCATCTCGCCGTTCCCGTTCAAAGTGAACCATCCGCCAAACACTGCATCCTTGGAATCTTTGCCGCGGGGGAGGACTGCGGTCACGCCGGTTCGTACAGGTCCAACGCCAACTTTCAGAGGACCGTCGCCGGAAATCAGAGTGGTATGGCCAACCTCTACTCCTTTTACGTCGGTGATAGCGTTCAGGGGACCGGGTGTTCCGTCGAAGGGTACGCCCAGGTCGCGGGCGCGTGGCTTGGCCTGCGCTGCTGCAATCGTTACGTATAGAAACAGAATGACAAGACTGAACGAGATCCGAAAAATCAAGACCTCGAAACGAGATTTCAGCATCCAAGTCCTCCGAAGCTTAGCGACGTAAAGACGTAAATAAGAAAAGCGTTTTGCGAACGGGAAGTATAAAGCACCCGAATCCTTGCTTTAGTTACAATTACTGTTCGGAGGATGAAATGGAAAATTGGAAGAAGGCATTACTTGCCGGCTCGGCAGCTGTGGCCGTCATCATGCTACTGAAGGGCAATAAAACCGCTGGTCTGATAGCAGGCGGAGTTGGGCTGGCCACTTTGGCTGCGGAATATCCGGAGAAGTTTGCTGAGATTCGCGAAAATCTGCCGGAATACATTGAGCGAGGGACCACTTACCTGGATGTTGTGTCTCGAGTAGGGGAGCGTCTGGCTGAAGCTGCCGAGAGCCGCGGTTCCAATTGGTATGAAGCGTTGCTGGCTCGCTAAACACGGAACGGACTGACAGTCATTCGGAAAGGCTAGGAACTACTCGATCCCGAGCTGCTTCTTGGCTTCAGAGCTAAGACGCTCGGGAGTCCACGGCGGATTCCAGACAACGTTCACACTGACATTAGCCACGCCAGGCAATTGCTCGACGCGTGCCTTTACCTGCTGGCTGATGTTGACATGCTCGGGGCATCCCTGAGCTGTCAGAGTCATGTCTACCACGACGTCGTGCTTATTCTCCGTAGAAGGCTCGAAGCGGATACCGTAAATCAAGCCTAGATCCACAATGTTGACTGGAATCTCGGGATCGTAGCACTGCTTGAGAGCGCTGAGGACTTCGTCTTCATTAATAGCGACAGGCATAACTTCTCCTTTACGGGCGCTGCTGCGCCTAAAACAAGTTTACCCCATTTAAGTACATTGGAGCCCTTGACTGGATACGCCGCTCCTTCGCTGTATTATGTTATTGAGGATACCAATGCACCAGACCCAAACCACTCCGCGGTCCGTCCTCGCCTCTATCCTTGGCGTTAGCACAGTTGCTGTTCTGTTTCTCCTTTGGCTCCTCTACATGCATCATGCGCCAGCTGCATTTGCTGGCCGATATGTTTTTCTACCGGCGCTGAACGCATTCCTGAATGGACTTAGCGCGCTCGCCCTTTGCATTGGTCTCTACTTCATCAAGCATGACAATGTGAAAGCGCATAAAGCGAGCATGTTGTCGGCATTTGGCTTTTCGTCGTTGTTTCTGATTAGCTATATCGTGAATCACGCGCTTCATGGCGATACGCATTTCCCCGGGCACGGAACTATCCGCACGGTGTACCTCTCAATTTTGGCCAGTCACATCTTTCTTTCGATCGTCGCATTGCCCCTTGTGCTAATCACATTTTTCTTATCTCTGAGCGGGCGGTTCCCAATGCACAAGCGGATCGCGCGATTCACGTTTCCCATCTGGCTCTATGTCTCTGTGACGGGCGTGATCGTGTTCGCTTTACTGCAGGCCTACGCCTATTAAGGCCTTCCCAGCTTGCGTTGCACATCTCGGCCGTCCAGCACTAAACTTCGCTTCAGACTGATAACACGCAGGGAGCTTTGCGGATGAAGAGATTCCAAGTCCTACTTTTAATCGCGATTCTAGTGACTGGATTAAGGGTCGCCTACATCTTCTACGAGCGGCACGAAGAGCAGGTGCAAGAAGTAAAGAAAGCAGCGCCGCCGCCTTTGAAGGCTGATTACTACGTCACTCCCAGAAAGCTTTACCCTTACGATCTAAAATCGGCGAAGCAATTGACCCAGCAGCCTGTGTGGGTCAAGGTCGGTTACAGCATTACTTACTTCGCCTATGACAAACCCAGTGGTCGAGTTAATTTTGCACACGAGGGCGGACTGCTGCTGCCAATCGAGCGGTTGGATATTAAAGACGTGATCACCGCCGCCGCGCCACAAGATCCTGGCGAGAGACAGGTGATGGCCGTGTTCACGAAGGATGGCAAGATGTACGCCTTCTCAATCGGAGTACTCAAAGATGGCGAGTACCACTTTTCTTCCGACGACATGCTTTTCATTCAGGACCCGCATGAGCTGTATAAGCACTGGCCCGCGGATGTCTGGAGCGCAATCGATAATCACGAATTGAAGCCGGGAATGAACGAATTGCAGGCGGATTTTGCAGTCGGCCTGGGGATTCCCGAGCCTGGGGGCGATGACGATAACAAGACGGTGAATTATGCTGACGGAGGCAAACCTCTCAATGTCACCTATCGCGACGGCAAGATTACAGAGATTAAGGCGGGAGCGTCATGAGAGCTAACGATACACGTCACGCAGGAATGTGCATCTTCCACAACATATAGCTGGCGCTTTCCCGCAGCAACGCTACGCCTCGCGTCCACATTGAATGCGGAATTGAATCTGGCCGGGGCGCCACATATACCTGCACGCCTTCGTGCTCGAGTAGCTTGCGAATCCGAAAGACATGATAAGCATCGCTGACCGCTATGCCTGTCCGCATGTGGTTTGCGCGCATGATAATGCCCACGCGCTCGGCGGACTGTGCGGTATCAGAGCCTTGCGTTTCCGCGATAAGGCTTGCTTCGGGGATTCCGCGATGCATGAGGTAATCGTGACCGACGCCCCCTTCACTATAGCGGGGGTCGGCAGCCGCGCCTCCGGTGGTAATCACAACGGGCGCAACGCCGAGCTGAAATAGCTCGAAGGCATGGTCAAGCCGGGCACGCAATACCGGGGAGGGGCGTCCTGCATACTCGGCAGCCCCGAAAACGACAATGGCATCCGCCGGCCGTACCTCTTGCCTTGTCGATTCGCGGACGATGTCTCGACTGATGAAGATGATGCATGCGGCTACGGCACTGACGACAAACGCCATCAGCCACAAAGGCCAGTGGCTGCGCGGACTGCGTTTGGTTGGTGGCTCTGTCATCCCTGGGCGAAGAATTCCGAGATCTCGTGAGCTGGAATCGCACCTTCGCGCATAATCTTCCAGCGAGCTTCTTCGTCGGTCAAATCGATAATCGTGGAGGCCACCTCGCGCGGCGAATTGCCGCCATCGACGATAATGGCGATGCGATTTTGCAATTGGTCGCGCACCGCCTCGGCGGTCGTACACTCAGATTCACCGCTAAGGTTCGCGGAAGTTGCGGTGATGGGAATCCCCGCGGCTTGCACCACGGCAAGAGGAATTGCGGAACTGGGAATTCGCAGAGCGACATTACCGGTATTGGCAGTAACCTTCAGCGGAAGCCGTGACGACGCGCGCACGATGATAGTCAGCGGTCCGGGCCAAAATTTGCGGGCGAGAGCCTCGAATTCTTCGGGAAGAGGACGCGCTAATTCCTCAGCCTGCTCTACACTCTCGATCAAAAGAGAAAGAGGTTTGTGGCGGGAGCGCGACTTGATCTCATAGACGCGATCGACGGCACGCAGGTTGAATGGATCGGCGGCGAGGCCATAGAACGTGTCTGTCGGCATACCTAGAACTTCGCCAGAGCGAATCTGGTCGGCCGCATATCGGATGAGGGATGCTTCCGGGGTCTCACTATTGATTTTGACAATTTCCACGCGCACTACGAGGTTCCTTCCATACTTGGTCTGTGTTGATCTGAAAAGACGAAACTTAACATACCACGGAGAGCAGTTGGAAGCCGAACGAAACGAGTATGATTCTGGGCAGACAGACGGACGAATCTTGAACAAGAAACAAAGCTCGGTCGATCGCGGCAGATTGCGTCCCATTGAAGGACGCCATAACGCCCTGGTGAAAGAGCTTCGTCGTGCGTTCGCCGACGCGGATCTTAGACCGGACGGATACTGCGCGATTGAGGGGACTCGCATCCTTGAAGAGGCTATCCGAAGTGGCCTCAAATTTCGCGCAGTGTTCTTTCGTAATTCTGCCGCGAACAAAGCCGAACGGTTGCTGCCTCAAATGGCCGCTCACGTCGAAACGCTTCTTCTGCCGGACAAGCTTTTTGCCAGCGCGGTTCCAAGTGACACTCCGCAGGGAGTCGCGGCCTTGGTTCGGTGCAAACAGTTTTCAGTTGAAGATGTACTTGCGACGTCCGTTGCCGGGCCATTGTTGGCCATTGCCGGCGTACAGGATCCGGGGAATTTGGGCACAATTCTTCGGTCAGCAGAGGCTTTCGGTGCGGGTGGCGTACTCCTTGGGGAGGGAACGGTGAGTCCGTTCAATTCAAAAGTCATTCGGGCATCGGCAGGCTCGGTATTCCGGCTTCCCATTGCCAAGGCAAAGCTAGGGGACACACTGGAGGAGCTACGCGCGAAGGGAATTCGATTGATAGCGACATCTTCTCACAAAAGTAAGCCGCTGCCCGAGGCAAATCTTTCCACTCGGCTCGCCATCTTTATCGGCAGCGAAGGAGCAGGAGTGTCGCGAGAATTGATTTCAGAGATGGACGAAGTAGTCGCCATTCCGCACTCGTCTAATGTGGAATCATTGAACGCAGGCGTAGCGGCGAGCATCGTCTTGTACGAAGTGGCTAGACAGAAAAGAGCATAATCACCACAGAGGCGCACAGAGATACAGAGAAAACCGTAACAAAAAATAAAAAATGAAGAACAGGGTAATTAGCAATATTACTTAGTTAATTGCTCGAGGGGATTCTTGAATGCAAAAATCTCCAGAAGAGTTCTTTAATGCGCTTGCAGGTTTACTCCGTGCCTCAGTAACTCCGTGGTGAAATGATCCGATGAGCCTTTTTCAAACCATCCCGAGTCGAGACCCTGGCGACCGCACTCGCCCGCTCGCTGACCGCATGCGTCCTCGTACGCTTAATGAGTTTGTTGGACAAGAACAACTCGTCGGCTCTGGCAAGCCTCTTCGTACTCAAATTGAACGCGATGACACGGGGTCTCTGATCTTCTGGGGACCTCCGGGCACGGGCAAAACTACGTTGGCGCAGATCATTGCGCACATGACGAAAGCAGAATTCATTGAGTTTTCCGCTGTGCTTGCCGGGATTAAGGAAATCAAGCAGGTTATGGCGGACGCCGAGCGCGCGAAGCAGTACGGCACGCGAACAATCGTTTTTGTCGACGAGATCCATCGGTTCAACAAGGCTCAACAGGACGCGTTTTTGCCTCACGTCGAGAAAGGCAATATCCGCTTGATCGGAGCGACTACCGAGAATCCGTCTTTCGAAATCAACTCCGCACTGTTGTCCCGCTGTCGGGTTTATGTCCTGCAGGCTCTGGCAGAAGATCAGATCGTGCAGCTTCTACAACGAGCACTCACCGACGAAGAACGTGGTCTCGGAACACTGAAATTGCGCGCGTCCGATGAGGTGCTTGCCAAAATCGCAGCGTATTCCAGTGGCGATGCTCGAAGCGCATACAACGTGCTCGAAGTGGCTGCGGGACTGGCCCGCGGAATTGCTGGCAAAGAAGTAGGCGCGGAGATTACCGACGAGATTGTTAAAGACGCTCTGCAGAAACGCATTCTGCTCTACGACAAAAACGGCGAAGAACATTACAACCTAATCTCCGCACTGCATAAGTCGGTGCGCAACAGCGACCCCGATGCCTCGCTATATTGGCTGGGGCGAATGCTGGAGGCGGGAGAAGATCCGCTTTACATTGCGCGGCGCGTAGTACGAATGGCGGTCGAAGACATTGGCCTCGCCGAGCCCAATGCTCTCTCTCTTTGCATGGCAGCACGTGATGCAGTTGATTTCATCGGTATGCCCGAAGGAAATTTGGCGTTGGCGCAAGCAGTTGTTTATCTCGCTCTCGCCCCCAAGTCGAATGCGCTGTACACAGCTTACGGCGCAGTTCAGCAGGATGTAGAGCGCACCGCCGCTGAATCTGTTCCGCTCCATTTACGCAATGCGCCCACCGGATTGATGAAGGGGCTGGGCTATGGCAAGGGCTATCAATACGCACATGATCTCGAAAATAAGACTGCGGACATGCAGTGTCTTCCCGACAATCTGCGCGATCGAAGCTACTATCACCCGACCAACGAAGGCGTCGAAAGGCGAATTCGGGAACGCATGGACGAGATCAATCGCCGGCGTGCTCAGGCGTCCGCAGACAAATCAGCCGAGCTGAAAAAAGAATCCTAGCCACGAACCGAAACATCTCATTGGACAGAGATTTTCCTGCCAAGGAGGGCTAAAGCGATGGCTACTAGCCCAAGAATTGCTATTTCCGATCAAACGCCTCCGCATCCGTTGCAGGTGGAGCAAGTAGAAGAACTGCTCAAGCTTCAGAGAGCCGCACAGAAGATTACATCCATCCTTGATCTGGACCAGCTCATCGACAAAATTGTGAACGATGTGGCCACTTCATTCGGGTGTTTGGAAGCCAGTATCTACCTGCATGATGAGGAACATGGCGAGATGGTGCTGGCCGGAGTGCACGGCTGCACTCTCGATTGCACAGGCCATTGCCTACGCATTGGTAAAGAAGGCATGGTGGGCTACGTAGCTGCTACGGGCCAAATTCGCTACGCGCCTGACGTTCGCCTGGACCAGTACTACATTGCCTGTGACGACTCGACACTTTCTGAGTTGGCAATTCCTCTCCATGTAGATGGACATCTGGTCGGAGTGTTCATGGCGTCTCACCATGAGCTCGATGCATTCCCGCCGGATCAACGGAGAGTCTTGCAGGCCCTTTGCAATCACTTTGCGGTGGCCGTGCACAATGCACGCCGTTTTCAATTGGAGCGGCAAGAACGAGAGAAGATGAGCCGTGACGCACGCGAGGCGCGCACGATTCAGGAGGCTCTGTTACCAAAGAGCTCTCCCTATATTCCCGGCTTCGCTATCTCGGGACTCAGCGTTCCCGCGGGCTCGGTGGGTGGCGATTGGTACGACTTCATCCCGTTCGACGATGGGCGGGTTGGACTGGTGTTGGCGGACGTCGCCGGAAAGGGAACGGGTGCTGCTCTGCTAATGTCGGCCACTCGCGGTATGTTGCGCTCTTTGGCAGAGGCTCAGTGCAGTCCAGGGGAAGTGCTGACGAAACTGAATCGGTTGCTTGTCGAAGACTTTCCTCCGGCCAGGTTCGTCACTATGATCTACGGCGTGCTTGACCCTGCGGGTCGCAGTTTGACTTTTTCTAACGCGGGTCACTTGCCACCACTTCTGGTTGAGGGAAACGAAGCACGATTGTTGGACACGGAAAAAGGCATGCCATTGGGACTTGCATTGGGAAGCTTTTCTGAATCCGAAGTGCGGATTCCAAAGGGCTCTCGGCTCCTGTTCTACAGTGACGGAATTACGGAGGCAGTGAATCCCTCTGATGAAGAGTACGGTTCCGTGCGCCTTAAGAAGCACATGTTGCAACCTGAAGCGTCGATGGAGAGCATTCTTGACGAAGTACGCTCATTTGCCAATGGCGCCGGACTGCACGACGACGCGACGGTCATCCTAGTCAAGGCGAGTAGCTGATGTTTTCGTACGGGCGATAGCGCTAGCCGAAACGCGCGTGATGTTCTTTTAAAATACAGCGATCCATGATCACGAGTATGCCCGCTTTGCGGGCTTTTTCCGCGGCCTTTTCGTCGATGACTCCTTCCTGCATCCAAATCGCGGGGACTTTGAGCTGAATCGCAAGGTCGACAATATCTCCCACAAACTCGGAACGGCGGAAGATATTCACGATGTCAATCTTCTCAGGCACATCGAGCAATGAACGATACGACTTCTCGCCCAGCGAGCCTCTGATTTCAGGATTCACCGGAATAATCCTGAATCCATGCGTTTGCATATACGCGGAGACCCCATGACTAGGACGCAACGGGCTATTGGAGAGTCCGACGACAGCGATGGTCTTGGCGCGTTTCAACAGATCTGAAATGGGGTCGGACTGAGCGTCAGAGGCCATCGGCGATATTGTAGCTAAGTACGTCGTCTAGAAACAGCGAAGTAGCACTAATCTTTTTTGCTTTCCAGTTTTTGTTTGAACATTCTTAGTGCGAGCTTACGAACCGTCTCCGGAACTTCCTTGTTGCCGGAGAGATTCTTTAGATCGTTGACTAATAAGTTTTTCATCAGTGACAGGGCTACATCGAGCGGAGTTCTGGGGTTGAACACCAGATTGCGCACGACAGCATAGTTCTTCATGAACCGCCGCTTGATGGTGATCTGTCGCAGAACGGCTTCAAGAACATTCTTTTGACTGGCAAACTTTTCCACTTCGCTATCGCTGATTTTTGGAGACTCCAAGACCGCTAGCGCCACAATCTTCGTGCCGTCTCGAATAAGAAGGGCCCGTTCTTCTTTCGTGCCCTTCATGGCCAGCTGTATACGCCCAGTGATGTCGAGCTTAGCGATTTTTTGCAAAGCGCTGCCCCGTTCTAGAACACTGGGGGCAGCTTGCTGATCCGTGGCTGCAGTTGTCGTCGATTCTTGAACTTTGGAATGAGCCTGTTCCGCGTTCGCCGCTTCTGCGTTGGCGCCCTCGTGAATCCCACCTACGGCTTGGAACGGTTTGGTTGCTTCAGCTGCAATTTCACTGGCATTGGCGGCGATATAGGCGGTGAGTTCGGCATCGCCTTCCCCGTCGGAACTACCTGGCAACGCAACCGGCTCAAGAAAAGCCGCCGCTGGTTGTTCAGGAGTCGTGTCCCGCGGGGCTTGAGATGGTTGCTGCGCTTGCTGCTCTATCGAAGCCAGTCTTTCGTCGACAATATTCGATTGGATTCCGGTTAGGGTTGGGTTCGAAGCCAGCGAACGAAGGATCACTTTTGAATGCATGACCCGATCGTCCTTCAACATTGCATCAACCAAATGCCGTGAGATTGACGCAGCTAGGGACGAGAGTGATTCTTCGCTTATAGCAGGGTTGCCGAGTAGCGAAGGAAAAAGGGGCGGACGAAAGTTCTGCGGCGAAACCAGATAATCTAAAACTACTTTGGGAGTATTGGGATCTGCCGCTACTTGGAGCGAGGAAGTTTCGTCCCATCCCGCTAGAGTGAGAGCCGCTTGCTCGCTGAAGACCTTGTTTTGTGTAGCCAGGTAAACGAGGATTTCGAGCATTTCCGACGCGGGAACGGAAAGAGCTCCACGAGCAGCGGATTGCATCAAGTTCGCGGGCACAGCTGAAGCGCGAATGAGCTCAATCATCCGTGGCATGAACTATTTGCGAATCCTCTTCTTGACAGTCTTAATCGTCTTCACCAAACGCCTCGTCAGCGAGCTTCGCCGTTTCCCGCGACCAGCAACAGCTTCGAGCTCCGGAACCGCCCGTTCGAATTCGCGAACCAAGCGATTCGTCTGCTTGCGACGGAATTCGTTCAATAACGCCCGATAGTACCAGAGCGTCCCTTCGCGTCCACCGGCAAAGCGTTTCCAGACTGGTTCACCAACCTCGCGATAGTCAGTCAGGATGGATCTGGCGTTGTGCAATTTGTCCGCAACCGACACCAGGCGGGTATCGGCATCGGCCGTGCGCAGATGTTTTAAGTATTGTTCCTTACGCTCACGCCAGGGCGGCTTTGGAGTTTCAAAAGCGTCCGTGCAGCCCTCTACGATGTGAGCCACGCGTTTACCAAACCGGCGGCGCACCTGCTTCAACATGGGAATTCCGCCACAATCTTCGACTACATCGTGC
>JAOAPG010000275.1 GCA_025462785.1 Acidobacteriaceae bacterium | reverse complement strand
CTCCTGCAGAGGCCTTCGTTACTGTTGGAGTAACGCCAGCAGCGCGTCGCTCCGGAATCACTACTCCATCAGCGCCGGCAGCATCAGCGGTGCGTAGGATTGCTCCGAGGTTGTGTGGATCTTCAATTCCGTCGAGCACCACCAATAAGGAATGTTCTCCTCGTTTGGCTGCGACGACATCATCGAGTTCGATATATTGCTTGGCGGATGTAACCGCAACGACGCCCTGATGCCCGTTGTTCCCTGCCATGCGATCGAGTTCCGCACGCGTGACGGATTTCACGGCCACTCCCTGCCGGCGGCACTCGTCGACGACATGCTGCAGCCGAATGTCGTGACGTTCTTTCGCCACTCCTACCCAAGAAAAGGTTCGGCCCCGAGCTTTGAGGGCTTCGGCGACAGCATTAATTCCGTAGATGTAATTCATGCTTTGATATCAGTGTAATTCAGTGCGTGAATTGCTGTGGCACCATCGACGCTAACTAGCTACGCGCGCTTTCGATAACAGGAGAACCCAAGAATCACGATGGTAGCTCCGCTCACCTCCGGGTAAACTGAAATGCATATTCAGGACTCGCTTCAAAAACGAGATCGTCGCAGAATTCTTGCCTCCAGCTCGCTCAAGCAAACGACAGAAGGCAATTATTCTCTGCGACGGTATGCCTTCGATTCCCAGGAAGCAGCCTCTGGTCGAGTTTCTTTCGCAGAAAGGTTATTGGGTGTTCTATCCGCGATGGCGAGGCGCATGGGAAAGTAGCGGACAGTTTCCCGCAAAGTCTCCGCAGCAGGACATCCTCGATATCGTCACTGAGTTGCCGAAGGGAATCACAGAGCTGGCGCTTGGTCGCAAGTTTCGTTGTTCGCCGAAAGGGATCTTTGTCATAGGTGGAAGTCTTGGAGGAGCCGCTTCCATTCTCTCCTCCATGGATTCCCGGATCACAAAAGTGATAGCCAACTGCCCGGTCGTAGATTGGTCGATCTTGCGGACGGAACAAAAGAAGGAAACCTCGAACAGCAGCTATCCCGCGTACATCCGCGAAGCATTCGGTAACGGCTATCGGGTTTCGGACAAAAATTGGAACAAACTTAGCAACGGCGTGTTTTACAATCCGGCGCACCACATCGAAGACCTGGCACCCTCCAAGATGATGATCTTCCGTGCCAAAGATGATCCCTACATTCCTTGGAGACTCGTAGACAGCTTCGCCCGACGCAGCGCCATAAAAATCAAGCTTCTCTCCCGAGGCGGCCGTCTCAGCACCGTAAACGTGGTGCGAAAATACTGGCCACAGATAAAAAGATTCTTCGACTCTTGATTTCGCTGAAAGCACTGCGCGCATCCACCGAACCTGGCGCCAGTTCGCCGCCCCTGAATGGTGCTCTTTAGAATGCTAGACTGAATTCGGAGATTCTCTTGGCTGACGTTTATATCCTCTCCGCGGTTCGCACTCCCATTGGTAAATTCGGAGGCTCGCTTGCATCGATGACCGCTGCCGATATGGGAGTTGTTGCGGCCAAGGCTGCAATCGAACGGGCCGGAATTTCCCCTAACCAAGTCGAAGAGGCAATCTTCGGAAACGCCCGGCAGGCGGGCGGCGGGCCGAATCCGGCGCGGCAGATTTCAATTCGCAGCGCTGTGCCGAAAGAAGTTCCCGCTTACACCGTCAACAAGGCCTGCGCGTCGGGACTCAAGTCAATCGCACTCGCATATCAGGAAATTGCTATCGGCGATCTCGATTGCGTGCTCGCCGGAGGCACCGAGTCCATGTCACGGCTGCCCTATTATCTCGACGGCGCGCGCTGGGGGTATCGTTTAGGCAATCAGGAACTTGTCGACGGCATGTACCGTGATGGCTTCTTCTGCCCCATGGCAAAGATGTTGATGGGAGAAACTGCCGAGGTTCTCGCTGGGCAATACAGTATCTCGCGCGAGGAACAGGATGAATTTGCATTGTGCTCGCAAGTTCGTGCCGCAGCAGCTATCGACGCGAGACGCTTCGATGATGAGATTGCCCCTATAACTCTGGAAAGCAAAAAGGGCACGCAGACTCTTAATCGGGACGAACATCCCTTCCTTGGTGCGACGCTCGACAAGCTAACCAAACTCGCTCCAGTGTTTTCAAAAGTCGGCACCGTCACTGCCGGAAATTCTTCTGGCATTACGGACGGCGCCGCTGCCGTCGTAATCGCGAGTGAAGCGTTTGCTAAGAAAAACAATGTGAAACCGCTCGCCCGAATTCTCGCCGCCACCTCTGCGGGCGTCGACCCGAAGATCATGGGCATTGGCCCGGTTCCTGCTTTGAGAAAAATGGAGCAGAAGCACGGTCTGAAATTAGGCGACTTCGATCTTGTCGAGCTTAACGAAGCCTTCGCGGCTCAGGTTCTCGCCTGCGACCGTGAACTCCATTTCGATCGCGCGAAGTTGAATGTGAACGGCGGGGCGATCGCCCTCGGCCACCCTATCGGCGCGACAGGGACGAGAATCACCGTGACGCTGCTTCACGAAATGCTCAAGCGCAAAGCGAAACGCGGAGTTGCAATGCTCTGCGTGAGCGGCGGAATGGGTATGGCACTGGCGATCGAGAACGCTAGTTGCTGAATCCAGCCGCTCGAATTGAGAAGTTCCGCCGGGTGCGGCCCATAAGATACCCAGAATACACGCCCAGCCGTGAAGCGTTAGGAGCCTACTTACAACCTGCGCCGCGTGTCAGCGTCTCAGAACCTGCTTCATTCCGAATGATGGAAGACTCTATGCGTTCGAAACTGATTGCAGTATGCGGTACGTTGGCAGTAGTGGCGGGATTGACCTTGTACTCCGTAGAGGCCCAAAACGCCAACATGGCTCGCCACGAACTACACATGAGCGCGGCTTTAGGACATCTGCAGCAGGCCAAGGCCGAACTTGAAAAGGCCACCCCAAATGAGGGCGGCCATCGCGAGCGAGCGCTTCAACTCGTAGATCAAGCGATCCAACAGGTGTAGTAAGGTGAAAGGTACTACGAGCA
Source organism: Acidobacteriaceae bacterium (assembly GCA_025462785.1). Lineage (GTDB taxonomy): Bacteria > Acidobacteriota > Terriglobia > Terriglobales > Acidobacteriaceae > JAOAPG01. The sequence goes on along the minus strand of JAOAPG010000275.1, from coordinate 3,764 downwards.
GCATCCCTAGATTTGTCGAGCCTGAAACAATTCGATTCCAAGTTTCCACAGGAAGAAGTTTCAGTTCGGACACCAGGCAACCTCCTTGGGCGGCCGATTCCGATGCCTGTGGAACCTGAGTAAATCGAATGACAATATATGGGAGAAATGAATAAGCCGTGACCTAGCCTGACCATCAACTCACAAGACGTTGCATCGTGGCGGTGGAAGTGCTACAAACCTTATGTTTTCTAGAAGCCCGATGCAACGACCAAACTTTCCGGCGTCATGCGTTTTGATTCTGCTTTCGACGATTTGCCTCGCTCAAGAAGCCAGAACTCAGCAGGCGCCCTTATCCAAAACCCAACTAGCTTCGCAAGAAATGACTCATCTTCAAACCCAAGCTGACGCGAATGACTCTGAGGCACAACTCGCACTGGGTACAGCTTACGAAGACGGCAATGGGGTGCCTCAGAGCGATAAAGAGGCAGTGAAATGGTACAGAGCGGCGGCAGAACAGGGAAATGCAAAGGCGCAGAACAGACTAGGACTAATGTTCAGATCCGGGCTTGGTGTAGATCAAGACAAGACTGAGGCAGTCAACTGGTACAGGAAGGCAGCAAGACAAAAAAACGCTACCGCGATGTTTAATCTGGGCACAGCTTACTACAATGGTGACGGCATCGGAATCGACGACGTTATGGCTTATGCATGGTTCTTTTTGGCCGCGGATTTCGGTAGCCAGTCCGCCACCGAGGCGGTTAAGCGTGTCAAGGAAGAACCCAAAGACTTTGAAGTTGAGCCCTTCGAAAAGATAGGGGACATGTACCAAGAAGGAGTTGACCTGCCCCAAAGCTCAAGTGATGCCATCAAATGGTACCGCAAAGCAGCAGAAAATGGACCGCCGACCGTCCAGATGAAGCTTGCAAGCCTCCTTCTCCACGGCCAAGCCCGAGCCCAAAATTATGCAGAGGCTCATGGCCTCTGTGAGAAAGCTGAAAAGCGAATGTATTCTCCGGGAGCTTATTGCCTTGGAGTTTTGTACCAACAGGGACTTGGCGTATCGCGAGACCTACCCCAGGCAGCAAGGTGCTTCAATGAAGCTGCAAATATGGGCCATGCAGCTGCCATGTTGCGGCTAGGAGAAATGTACTGGAACGGCGACGGCGTAAAGCAGGACAAGACCTCGGCTTATGAGTTCGTCTCACTAGCTTCTACATCCAATCTGCCAGAAGCAAAACAGGAAAAGGAGTTGTTGGAAAAAGAAATGACGCCCAAAGAATTAGAAAAGGGAAAAGCAAAAGCTGTTGAGTGGGCGCGTGATCATCATCCATTGGTGCTGCGAGGGAAACCGCAGCGTGTGAACTGATTCAAGTTTCAGCCTCTGCACAGCACCAACACCATCCTTGCGAAACAATTGCCCTCCCCTCCCCAAAACTGGCTATACTTTCCGTAGTACCTTCTTGTTTCCGAGGAACCGCATGTCCTTATCGACTGTAATCGTAGATGACGAGCAATTGGCCCGTGATGAACTTGCGTATCTTCTCAAAGGTATCGGGGAGGTCGACGTCGTTGCGCAAGGTAAGAACGGAGTTGAGGCCGTAAACCTTATTCGCGAGCATAATCCTGATCTGGTCTTTCTTGACGTGCAGATGCCCGGACTCGACGGCTTCGGAGTCATCAAGAAGCTCCTCGATCGCAGACTTCCGCTGCCTAAAATTGTCTTCGCTACGGCCTTCGACCAGTATGCGGTCAAAGCCTTCGAAGTCAATGCAGTCGATTACCTGCTTAAGCCATTCGATAAGAAACGCGTCGCTCAATCCGTTCAGAAAGCCCGCGCCAAGCTCGACCCCGAAGCCGCCTCTTCCGACAAATTAGAGACTCTCGTCCGCATGCTTGAGTCGCAGAAGCCACAGACTTCCAAGATCCTGCTGAAGGCGGCGGGACGACTATTTTTGGTCGATCAAAAAGACATCTGCTTCGCTTCGATTGAAGATGGAATTATTTCGGTAGCTACGACCGGGCCGGCCAGCATGGAAGGTCAGTCGAACTGTCGCACTCTAGAAGAATTGCTGGACAGTCTTGATCCGAATCTGTTCTGGCGCGCTCACCGATCTTACTTGGTGAACATCAACCGCATAAAAGAAGTCGTTCCGTGGTTCAAGAGTTCCTATCAGCTCCGCATGGATGACAAGAAGCAGACGGAAGTTCCGGTAAGCCGGGCTCAAACCAAAAGATTACGGGAGCTTTTCGGACTGTAAAGCAACAAAGAATCAACATCTTTTCTCGTTGCGCTTGCATCTAACGTACATTCATCTTAAGGTTAGGCTGGGCTGCACGTTTTGCTAGCTAAATCTGCCAATCTACGACGCCGATCTACCAAAGTTTTATCCTTGGTATGCGTTCTGCTGGTCGCGATCAGCGGTTTTGCCCAAGCCAATCACGTACATCCTGATCATTCAAAGCTACCAAGTCACGAGTGCTCGATTTGCTCGGTGGCACATGCGGGAATCATCAGCAGCACGACGTACACCCCGTCTCCGATGTTTGTGCGGACGGAGCTCTTTGTCGCTCCGGATGCTGTCTATCAATCGTTAGTCTTTGTTTTCTCGCTTCGCATCCGGCCACCTCCTACTGTTTAGGTTTCGTCGCAAGTTGCAACCCCACGGTTGCAACCAATTGTGCGTATTGTTTTTGGCGCACAAGCCTAAACCTTCAGCCATACCCCAAGCGGGGCGGAGGATCAATGTCTAGGAGCTTTCTACGGTTTTCGTTTTCCATGGGTAAATTTGTTCTCTTTTTGCTCGCCTTGAGTGTTGTGCCGGGCTGGGCGCAATCGTCCGGCACCATCGGAGGAACTGTAACGGACCCTTCGGGTGCGGTAGTTCCGAACGCACATGTAGAGATTCACAATCCGGTCAGCGGTTTTAATCGGTCTGCAACTACGGACAGCAGCGGCCGGTTCAGCTTCCCGAACGTACCCTACAACCCTTATCACTTGTCCGTCACTGCGGAGGGATTCTCTCCAACTGCTCAGGACGTTGAAGTTCGATCTGGTGTCCCGGTTGATGTCACCGCTACCCTCAAAGTTGCGGCGGAAGGTAACACCATAACCGTGGAAGGGGAAGGTGGAGACTTGGTGGAAAACGATCCTACTTTTCACACCGATGTCGACCGCGATTTATTTCAAAAGATGCCTTTGGAAAGTGCGTCTTCATCGCTCAGTTCGCTGGTGACACTGGCCACGCCTGGTATCGCTGCCGATTCCAATGGTCTTTTTCACGGCCTTGGTGATCATGCGGAAAACTCGTTCTCGCTTGACGGGCAGCCTATTACGGACCAGCAAAGCAAAGTCTTTTCCAACCAGATTCCGACTGATGCCGTACAGTCGCTGGAAGTCATATCAGGCGCACCGCCGGCAGAGTACGGCGATAAGACAAGTGTGGTCATCAATGTGACTACGCGTTCAGGACAGGGAGTAACGACGCCCCACGGGGCGGTGACGACTTCTTACGGGAGCTTTGGAAGTTCCAATGTCGGCTTCAATCTCGCCTACGGAGGCAAGAACTGGGGAAACTTTATTTCTGCTAACGGACTGAACAGCGGGCGGTTTTTAGATCCCCCGGAATTCGCTGTCCTGCACGACAAGGGCAATGAAGAAAACGCATTTGACCGGGTTGATTTCCAGCTCTCAAGCATAGACTCGCTCCATGTAAACGTCGGGTTCACGCGTTCATGGTTCCAGACCCCGAACTCGTTCGATTCTCAAAACGCCACGCCGTGGA
>JAOAPG010000311.1 GCA_025462785.1 Acidobacteriaceae bacterium | reverse complement strand
GTCAGCACCGCCTGCTTCCAAATCATTCCACCCTGACTCAGGCTGGCTGCAAGCATGTACGTCAGAATGTTGACGGACATGGAAATCCACAAAGCCGCGAAGTTGTAGGTTCCCCAATGGCGTCTTTCGGGGGAAGCAGGCGCGAGGTCAGGGTTATACAGAGGACTTGATTCGATTCGAGATGTTACGTGAACCGGGCTTTGTATCATCATCTTAAATATGTGATCTTAAAGATCAAACAGTCGGATCGAGGAAAGCTTCAGATTTTGGATCTCACTGCGGCACTGTGTTTCAATCCGCCGCCTTTGCCATTCCTGTCTGTGCTGTGATCGGTCCGTAGCTGTCCGGACGCCGATCGCGAAAGAACTGCCAGACTCTGCGAACTTCCGTGATCATGTCTAGATCAAGATCCGCTACTAGCAACTCATCTTTGTCTCGGCTGGCTTGAGCCACAATTTTGCCGCGAGGATCACAGAAATAGCTCTTGCCATAAAACTCGCCGATGCTCCACGGCTTTTCCGTTCCCACGCGATTGATTGCGCCCACAAAATATCCATTGGCTACTGCGTGCGCAGGTTGTTCCAACTCCCAGAGGTATTCAGAAAGTCCGGCCACGGTCGCCGAGGGATTGAACACGATCTCTGCACCATTCAGACCCAGAATCCTCGCGCCTTCGGGGAAGTGGCGATCGTAACAAATGTAAACTCCAACCCGAGCGTACTTGGTCTCAAAGACCGGGTAGCCCAAATCGCCAGGAGTGAAGTAAAACTTCTCCCAGAATCCGGGATGGCAATGAGGGATGTGATGCTTACGGTACTTTCCCAGATATTTTCCATCGGCATCGATCACTGCCGCCGTGTTGAAATAGACTCCCGGCATCTGCTCTTCATAAACCGGAACTACGATGACCATGCGGTGCTTGGCTGCGATTTTCTGCATTAGCCGCGTAGTCGGGCCGTCGGGCACACGCTCTGTCAGTTCATACCAACGAGGGTTTTGTTCCGCGCAGAAATATGGACCATAAAAGAGCTCTTGCAAGCACAGGATCTGGGTCTTTTTCTTCGCGGCTTGCTCGATGAACTTCAGGTGTTTTTCGATCATCGCCTTCTTGATTTGCTCAAGCGGGCGGTCAGGGCTCAACGCATTGCTGGTTTGGATCAGGGCGGAACGCACAATCCGGGCCATATCTTCTCCGAGGAAGGCAACTATAGCAGAAAGTTTTCAGAGAGTGTTCCTCTTCAAATAACAGGGTCTCTTCCCAGGTCTTATGGCCGTCGTCTCTAGAACCGCTCCAAAGGATGCAGTGACTGCCTCGCTGATTTATGATGTTTGTCTGGTCGGCACTCATATCCAGTTCATTGAAGCGAGGCCCGAATGACTACTCCGGCAATTCCTGTTGAGACTGAGCGTGTTACCCGCGAAGAGATTAACCGCAAGCAGAAGGAGTACATCTTCCCATCGGTGACGAACTACTATGCGGACCCGGTCCCCATGGACCACGGCCTGATGCAGCATGTCTGGGACGTCGATGGAAACAAGTATCTGGATTTCTTTGGGGGCATCGTCACGGTCAGTGTGGGACATTGCAATCCGCGTGTGACCTCGCGCACCAAGGCGCAGATCGACCGGCTGCAGCACGTTTCTACCTGCTTCCCGACTGAGCCAATGGTTAGCCTCGCTGAGAAGCTGGCCCAGATTACTCCGGGGACGCTAAAGAAATCCTACTTCACGAATAGCGGGACGGAAGCGAACGAGACGGCCATTCAGTCGGCCCGTATGCATACGGGGAACTTCGAGGTAGTGGCGCTCCGGCATGGCTATCACGGGAGGTCGTCACTTACACGTGGGCTGACTGGTATGAACACATGGCGTAAAGCGACTATCGAGGTCGGCATTGTGCACGCGATGAATCCTTATTGCTACCGTTGTCCGTTTGGTTTGAAGTATCCGGATTGCGGAGTCGCTTGTGCGAAGGACATTGAAAACGTGATTCAGTTCTCAACATCGGGACGCATTGCGGGATTCGTGGCGGAACCTATTCAAGGTGTTGGAGGTTTCATTACTCCTCCAAAAGAGTATTTCAAGATCGCCTTCAACATCGTAAAGCAATATGGCGGAGATTTTATTTCCGACGAAGTTCAGACAGCCTGGGGACGCACCGGCCACAAGTGGTTTGGCATCGAGCACTGGGAAGTTGAGCCGGACATGATTACGGCTGCGAAGGGCCTGGGGAATGGCGTTCCCATTGGACTCACAATAGCTAAGCCCGAAATTGCCGATTCGTTTCAGGGGCTGACAATTTCGACATTCGGCGGGAATCCGGTCACAAGTGTCACCGCGAAAGCTGTAATCGACGTAATTGAAGAAGACGATTTGCGAACGAATGCCGCGGTGGTCGGTGGATATTTCAGCCAAAAGCTCGAAGAGCTACAAGAGAAATATACATTGATCGGCGACGTACGTGGCATGGGTTTAATGCAAGCTCTGGAGCTCGTCGAGGATCGCACGACTAAAAAGCCAGCCGCCGTGGCCATGAATGCCATGATGGAAGAGACAAGAAAACGTGGACTGCTAATCGGCAAAGGCGGATTTTATGGAAACGTGATCCGCATGTCACCCCCGTTGAACATTTCTAAAACCGACGTAGATGAGGCAACGAGAATCTTGGATCAAAGTTTCGCGGCAGTTGCCGAAAGAAAGTGAATTCGCAGCAGCAAGTGTGAACTGGAGTTGAGAAGTAAGTGGATCCCACGACGACATTGCCAGCTTCGATTCCCACCACTTGCTCGGTCTCATTCTCCGCCTCGACCACTTGCCGCAAAATCGTAAAGCTGCCGGTTCTGGCCGCAGCACAAATTACCGGAGTCGATCGATTTCCATGACGCATGCTCCCGGGCGAGGAACCAACAAACACCTTGCGGCTCTAGAAGGAAAAAACTATGTCACGAATAGATACCATATCTTAGACCTATTGTCCCAGCGGAGCTAAACTCCAAGTGAAAGGAGTTCAATATGCCGGAAACGCAAGACAAGCAGGTCGTGAAACACGGTGATGTCACACAGCGAGTTGGCGTCGAGGTCATTCGCGCGCGCGGTGTCGACGTGCAAAAACTGATCAAGATGTTGGTTGCCAATGCAGCCGCAGAATTTGCCAGCACCTATTACTACTACACTATCCTTCGAATGCATCTTGCGGGACACGAAGACTACAAAGAGATATGCGAGGACGCGCGCTTGGAGGACCGCGCCCATTGGGAGTTGATCGTGCCCCGGATTTATGAGCTGGGAGGTGAACTGCCGAATGATCTCAAAGAATTCCATGATCAGGCCGGATGCGTCGCTGCCAAGTTGCCGAACCCACCCACCGCAGTCAATATTCTTACTTTACTCTTGGAATCGGAGCGTTGCGCGATCCGCAGCTGGATCGCGATCTGCGACATGACGTTCGGCAAGGATCCGCGTACTTATGACTTGGCGGCTCGCATCCTCAATGAGGAAATCGAGCACGAAGCCTGGTTCATCGAACTACTGGCGCATGAGCGCGACGGCAAGTCTATTCCGTCCGGCCACTTCCGCAGGGGCGAACCAGGACACGCTCCATACAGCAAGAACGCCAGTTTCTACAACCCATAACTTCCCTAAAGCCCCGTGGTCCCCGCTTGGCTTTTCGGCTAAGCAGGGCTGCGGTGGGGAATACTATGAGCCCAGAAGGAACCCTCTTCAATGTGCACTTGTTGTTACCCGATGGAGAAGAGCGATCAATCCTGGTGGCCCGCGAAGAGCACATTTGGGATGCAGCCTTCGCCGCCGGCATCATCCTCCCTGCACTCTGCCATCAGGGGCGATGTCTGACTTGTGCTGGGCGACTTGAGAACGGCGGAGAAGTAGATCAGTCTGATTCGGTAAGTTACTTTCCTGAAGATCGGCAGCATGGATTCGTCTTGCTTTGCACCGGGAAACCCCGAGCATCTTTGCGGATTCGAACTCATCAAGCGAATGAGATGCGCAAATATCGAAGGCAAAATAAGCTTCCGGCGCCGTACTCGTAATTAATGATCTGGGAGAATGGTTCCTCCCTTCAGATAACAACCTGAACAGGCAAAGCGTTTGCGCAGCTGAGTGGAGCGCTAAATTAGTTACACGCGCTATGAGACGCAGGGTCGAAGTGGTCTTGTCGGGCATCCCGCTGTCGAGTGAACCTGCCACCAGAAGTCTTTCCGTAAGCTTTTTCACCAGGACAGTAGTAGAGTGCGGTGTGCAGGTCTTCCCACACCTTGGCATCGGGATTGCCATTAAATGTGGGTGCTTGGGCTGGTCTTAATCCCAGACTTACAAGCAATCTGTCAGTGACCGAAAGAACCTGATCCGGTGTGCCATTGAACGCAAACCACCCAGCCACAATGACTACCACGGCGACCGCTACCGTCAGGTACTTCGCAGGGTTGTGAAATATTCTTGGTCCACGTAACCGGTGACCGAGAGTAATTGCCAATTCATTCGACAGAA
>JAOAPG010000267.1 GCA_025462785.1 Acidobacteriaceae bacterium | reverse complement strand
TCGGGCAATCGCCATAGTAAACGATGAGGACTAAGCTAAATGAGTCCGGCGTGCATCAAACCTCTAGATATCAAAACAATTGGGGGAGTCAATTGAGAAGACTAACTTTACTTGTGATTTTATGCGTTTTGTTCGTGACACTCCGAACCGCTCATGCACAACAATTTGATGCCGCGCTTGGATTCGGTTCGCTCACCGCGCCATCGGCATCGAGCACCGGTGCTCCGTCGTTGGGCGGCGGACTATACCCGACTTTTAGTGCCGATTACCTCTTCAAGCATCAAATGGGAGTACAAGGCGAAGTATCCTGGAGGGCAAGCCAAAATTCATATTTCGGTCTTCCGTATCGGCCGATCTTTTTCGACTTCAACGGAATTTGGGCTCCGAAACTCGGCAAGAAAGCAGCAGCTGAGCTAATGGCAGGAATAGGCGCTGAAGATGTACGCGTCTATGGAACGATCAACTGTGGCTTCACCGGTTGCACCAACTACACCAGCACTACCCATTTCGTCGGCCACTTTGGCGGAGGCATCCGCTATTACGTCTGGCACAACGTATTTGTCAGACCCGAAGCTCACTACTACCTGATCAACAATAACAATGAGTTCAACACAAACCACGCCGCAAGGTTTGCGATTTCCATCGGATACAGCTTCCGCCCGGGATTCTAATTTCACGCTGGCATAAGCAATAAAAAGGAGCCGATTTCGGCTCCTTTTTTATTTGTGCTTAGCTGTAGAACCCAGGAACCCAGCGCTGGACTACTGCTGCACCGCTTGCTTCAGACTCGGCTTCACGCCCACAGCGGCGATGCTCGAGGCATCCCAACCTCCGCCTAACGCTTTCACCAAATAAACTGACGTCACTAATCGCTGGCCCATGATTTGCGTGGCCAGGCGCTCACTCGTCAAAGTCTGTTCCTGCGCGGTAATCACATCCAAGTAAGTCACCAACCCGCCCGTGTAACGCGCGGTCGAGAGCGCGAGTGATCGCTCCGCATCGTCGACTGCGCGCTTCTGTGACTCAGCCGCGGACGACAATGCATTCAAACCCGACAGCGCATCTTCGACTTGCTGAAATGCAACCAATGCCGACTCGCGGTAGTTTGCAACATCTTCCTCGTAAACTCCGCGAGCAAAATCGAGTTGCCCGTGAAGTCGTCCTCCCGCGAACAGAGGTTCGAGAGCAGAGAATCCAATGGACCATAGTGCGCTGGGCGCATCGAAGAGAGAGGCAATGTCGCGGCTTTGAAGGCCGCCGCTTCCGCTCAGAGGAATGCTGGGATAAAACGACGCCCGAGCCACGCCAATTCGAGTATTGGCCGCAGCCACGGAGCGCTCCGCCGTAGCAATATCGGGACGGCGTTGTAAAAGATCTGAAGGCAGTGAAAGAGGAATGACGGGAGGACTCGCGTCCAAGGCGCGCACTGGAGCTTTGAATTGGGACGCCGGCAAGCCCTGAAGTAAAGCGATTGCATGCTCATATTGAGCGCGCTGCTGCTGCAACAAATACAACTGCGTGTTGGTGGAATCGAGAACAGATTGCTGCTGAGCAACATCGAGGCCCGAAACTGCGCCTCCCTCATGCCTTTGCTGAACGAGTTGCAATCCCCTCAATTGAAATTCAATCGAGCGCTGAACCACCGCAATTTCAGCGTCGGTTTCTCGCAGTTGGAAATAGTCGGCTGCCAGATCTGAACTGACCAACAATCGAACATTTTCTAAATCTGCAGCCGACGCCTGGTATTGTTCGTTTGCGGACTCGACATTCCGCCGCACTCGGCCAAAAAGATCAAGCTCATAGTTCAGAGTAAAAGGAATCGTAAATACATTCTGCGTGACCGGGAAAAGTTGGCTAGCCGAGCCAACTAGCGGACGATTTCCAGAGATCCGCTGACGTTCGGCCGAAGGTTGAGCGTCCAGCTCTGGATACAAACCTGATGATGTGATCCGAGCAGATGCGCGAGCCTCTGACAATCGCGCCAACGCGGCTTTCGCCGTTTGGCTGTTGGCAAACGCCCGCTCTTCATACTGGTTCAGTTCCGCATCACCGAATAGTGTCCACCAAGCCCCTTTAGGAATCGAGTCGACTGGGCTGGCTTCATGCCATGGCGCAGGAGTTTGCCAGTTTGCAGGAATTGTCACTTCTGGCTTTTTGTACTTTGGTCCAACTGGGTACGCTCCTACACTCGATGCGAGCAGAGCAAGCGCCACAAAACGCGACTTCATGAGTTGCCGCTCGCTTTCGAGACCTGCACCTGTTGCCCTTCTTCGAGCGAATCACTGGGATTCAAAACGATGGAATCATCTGGAGAAAGACCACCCAGGATTTGCACCGCTGTGCCGTAGTCCCGTCCGATAACAACTGGTTTCAAGTGGACCTTGCCATTACTATCCACAACCGCGGCTCGCGGGCCTTCCGCCCGGAATAGCAAAGCATTGACCGGAACCGACATCCCGGGAGTCTGCACGTTGAGCGCGAAATGAACTTGTGCATACGCTCCTGGCAGAAGCTCCCCTTTGGGATTCGGTACATCAATCTCAGTGCGGAGAGTTCTGGTAGCCGGGTCAATCGAATCTGACGTTCGCACCACGTTCCCGGTGAATTGCTTTCCAACCAAAGCTGCCAGTTCAATGCTGGCATGCACACCTGCACGAATCGAAGGAGTGTAATTTTCCGGAACATCCACATAGACGCGAATAGGATCGATTCGCGCTACATCGAACAGCTCCTGATTCGTCCCGCCATTCCCCGCATTAATTAACGCGCCGATATCAATGTTGCGTTTAGTAATGACTCCTGAAAACGGGGCGTACACCCGCTTGAATGACTCGAGTTGTTCGAGCCGGCGTACATTTGCCGTCGCCGCTGCCACGGCAGCTTGTCCTTGCGTATAGGTGCTGTTTCGCTCATCAGTTTCCTGCTGGGCGACAGCGTCCATCTTCTGTAAATTTGCCCAGCGTTGAGCAGAAGTCTTGGCTAGCGACAGTTGCGCATTGGCCTGCTCTTGAGCGGCACGCGACTGCGCTAATTCTTGATCAATCTCCGGCGTTTCGATTTCTACCAGCAACTCCCCCTTTGTCACTCTGCTGCCTATGTCCTTGTACCACTTAGACAGATAGCCATTCGTTCGAGCATAGATTGGGGATTCGGTATAGGCCTGCAAAGTTGAAGGCAATACAAGTTCCTGCTGCGGAGGTTCCGGCTTAGGTTGAATGACAGAGACGCTCTGCACGGCTAGCGCGTCAGTCTCCTTCGCTAAAGCATGGCTGTCGGAAACGCGAGAAATTACACCTATGATCACGCCAGCAGCGAGAAGAATAGCCACAACTGTGACGAGCAAATACCCCCGGTGCTTCTTTGGAGCCTGCTTCCGCCGCTCCCATTCAGTATGCGTTACGTCCCTCGGTTCCAGAACTTCTTCAGTCATCTGTACCCCTCATGCCTAGTCCACCGAACCCAGTAACAACTAAGATGTGATCACGGGAGAAGAAGACGCACGATCTACTCGCCTTCCGTGAAATAAGCTAAAAACTACGGGAACAAAAAACAGCGTTGCTACGGTTGCGAACATTAATCCACCAATAACCGCTCTCCCTAATGGAGCATTTTGTTCGCCACCTTCGCCCCATCCGAAAGCCATTGGTAACATGCCAATGATCATCGCCAGAGCCGTCATGATTACCGGACGCATTCGCGTGTACCCAGCCTCGATGGCTGCCTTAATCGGATGCATTCCTTCGTCCATGCGCTCTCGAGCAAAAGAGATCATCAGAATACTGTTCGCCGTCGCGACACCCATGCACATAACGGCTCCCGTCAACGCGGGCACGCTCAACGAAGTATGGGTTAGGAACAGCATCCACAAAATTCCGGCGAGCGCTCCGGGAAGCGCGGTGATGATGATGAACGGATCTAGCCACGATTGAAAATTGACCACGATCAGCAAGTACACCAGCACAATCGACATCACCAGGCCAATTGATAGCCCGAAGAACGAAGACTCCATCGTCTGAACCTGCCCGCGTATCACCATTTGCGTGCCACGCGGCAGTTGCTTTTGGAACGAATCCACAATTTTCTGCGTATCGCTCGCCACCCCACCTAAATCCCGGCCATCTACGCTGGCGTAAACATCCACAACTGGCGCAATGTTGTAATGCGAAACCACGGCCGGTCTGGTAACCGGCTGAACAGTCGCTAAATTGGCGAGCAGCTGTGGCGCCGTGCTTCCAGGATTATCAATTGAAGTGTTCATCAACGCCTGCAGAGAATCCATCTTGTACTGCGGCGTCATGACCGCCAGGTTGTAGCTGACGCCATTTTTAGGATTGAGCCAAAACGTAGGTGAAGTCTGGAAACTGGAACTCAGCGAAACCAGTAGATTATTAGCCACGTCCCGCTCCGAAATTCCAACCTGTTGCGCACGCGCCCGGTCGACATCCAAGTAGAGCGCTGGATTATTCAATAATTGTTGAACATGAACATCGACCGCACCCGGAACATAGCGTAAGCGGTTTGCGATTTGTTGTGCTATCGCATAGTTTTCAGCGTAGTTTTGCCCAATGAGCTGGATATCAACTGGAGCCGGCAATCCGAAATTCAGGATCTGACTGACGATGTCCGCAGGTTGAAAGAAGAATTCAACGCCCGGAAATTGCCTCGGCAAGATTTCACGGAGCTTATGGATGTATTCCTCAGTGGGACGATGATCGGGATTCAGGTTAACGAGAATTTCTGCATCCGAGGTACCGATCGTTCCCGAATTGCTGTACGAGGTGTTGATGCCGCTGTAAGGCAGTCCTATATTGTCGAGGATCGTGCTGAGGTCTTTCTTAGGCACGTCGCGGCGGATTTCCTGCTCCACTAA
>JAOAPG010000261.1 GCA_025462785.1 Acidobacteriaceae bacterium | reverse complement strand
ACCACCTTCTCCTCTTTCAGGTTCCCTGAACTAAGTCGGCCCATCTGAAGTTTCTCTCCTTAGGTTCTCCCTTGCGTTTTAAGGTCACGCCGCGAAAGGAACACGCGGCGTGATGGCGTACCTTGGAGGCACCAGGATGCAGGCGGGAAGTAAACCGCTTATTCAATGGCGCTTGTTTCCAACGAGCCCGAACTTCAGCCTGGCTCCGAGTCTTGTGCTCACGCCACTGGTGACGGCCCGCGAACCATCGCGGCCGATCCCGTTTAGGAGATTACTTACCGAGCACGCTCGGCCCGCCTGCGGCTGGGCATGGAGAAAATATGCCGAGACGCAAACACGTTAAAAGAGGTAGCCGTATATCGCCCATGGTCCGATTATTGGAGCCCAACGCAGCAGGCATCGACATAGGTGCAACCGAAGTCTATGTGGCAGTTCCGTCAGATCGCGACACGCAACCTGTCCGCTGTTTTTCTACTTTCACGGATGATTTGAACGGCCTTGTCGATTGGCTGCACACATGTGGAGTGGATAGCGTGGCGATGGAGTCTACAAGCGTCTTCTGGATTCCCCTATTTCAGATTCTGGAGGATCGTGGATTCAGGGTGTGTTTAGTGAACGCACGTCACGTGAAAAATGTGCCAGGCCGCAAAACCGATGTGAGTGATTGCCAGTGTGGTTACAGTATCTGCACTCGGTCGGCCTTCTGCGTGCTTCGCATCGTCCGCCACAAGCCATCTGCGCCGTCCGCTCGATCAGTCGGCATCGGGAGAGCCTGGTGCAAATAGCTACTGTGCACATTCAGCACATGCAAAAGGCGCTCGATCAGATGAATCTACAACTTCACCACGTCATCAGCGACATCACTGGAGCTACAGGGCTAGCGATAATTGACGCGATTCTCGATGGCGAGCGGGACCCGGAGAAACTGGCTACGCGACGCGACGGAAGAATCGCAGCGAGCAAGGAAACAATTGCCCGCGCTCTGGTGGGCGACTACCGTCCCGAGCATCTGTTCACTCTCAGGCAGTCTCTGGAAGCGTATCGCCAGTATCAACGATGGATCGCTGCTTGTGACGGAGAAATCGAGCGACAACTGCGCTTCCTGGCAATCTCGCCAATGATCAGAAGCCCCTGTCCAAGCCAAAGGACCGCCACAAGCCACGACGAAATGAACTCCGCTTTGATCTGCGATGTCATCTGTACCGTATCTTCGGCGAGGACCTGACCGAAGTTCCCGGAATAAGCGGCTTGACTGCTCATACGCTCCTGACCGAAGTTGGCTCGGATTTGAGCAGGTTTCCCAACGCTGCTGCCTTTGCTTCCTGGCTCGGTCTCTGCCCAGACAACCGCATTAGCGGCGGTAAGATCTTATCCGTCGCTACACGCAAAGTGAAAAACAGGGTAGCTATTGCCCTGCGTATGGCGGCACAGTCGCTTCATCGTAGTCAATCCTACCTCGGACAATACTTTCGTCGAATGCGGACTCGGCTGGGTACTCCTGCAGCGATCACGGCAGCTGCTCACAAACTCGCGCGAATCCTCTATCACCTGATCACCACCCGACAACGCTTTCAAGAAGGCACGTTTGCCGAGATGGAACAACGCGCGCGAAACCGGCAAGTTTGCCGCTTGGCAAAGCAAGCGGCAAACTTCGGATTCCAATTAGCTCCAATCGGAAGTGTTCCTTAGGAGAGTAGCGAAATCATCTCCGGAAGGCGGCCCCCCATGCCTTCGATTGCGATACTGAACGAAGCTCAGCACTCTACAACGTGAGTGACCGTGACTCTCTGGCGGGGCAACATCCCGTGATCTCCGAAGCACTCATCACCATCTCAGGAAGCGTTCGTAACACGGCAACCCTGCTGGAAGTGCTGGTCGCAACAAAAATGCCGGTCTCTGGATTAGATCAAGCCGATGCCTGAATTTCATTGCTGTCTTTGAACTTGGGCTTTTATATTTAGGTAAGAAAGCAGTCCGTGCAGAACGACAATTTCCCACGACTATCCACTTGGCGCAAATAAGGGCCACTGCTGGAAATGAATGCCAGCTCTACAAGGGCGTGTCGCGCACAGAACCTCATACCCAAAGGCGTAATGCCGCTGCCAAACAATTCGCTCTGCATCCTAAAATCCGAGCCTTCGGCAGCAAATGGTGTCTCTTCGTAGAAGCAAATAGCCTCGACGGTTAGAGTTGTTCGTTTTGCCAGTTTCCCTGATCGGAATCGTCTGTTGTTCGTTTCTGTAAGAACACAAAGCACGCAGTTCGTCTCTTGAACGAAAGCTTTGCTGCTCCTCGCGAGGATCGGGCCGGAGTGGGGATAGATGGAAAACAGTAGAGTGTTCTCTCGATTCACGGTAGCATCGAATTATTTAGGTGCCATGAGCAACGTTCATATTTCTGCGTTCAGCGTTTCCGTGGGGACCTGCCTTTCTCTGTTCGCGTCAGGCGTTATCACGGCGCTATTTCGCAGCAGGTCTGTTAAGGCATTTGTACCTCTCATATTCTTGTTGTTAATCTTTCTTGTCGCGCGGAAATTCGGATCGCTGGCTGCTGCTCTGGGTACGCTCGTGTCAGCTGGGACGTTTGCATTGTATCTGTTCGCGCCTTTCCACAGCCTGCTGGTGGATGATCCGATTGCGAGACGCAACTTGATGTGGATGGTTCTGTTCGGTCTGATAGTGGCTCATTTCATCCCACCCACCTCCAACAAGAGAAGTAACGAGAATGTCTCTTTGTAGTGCACTGTCAGCATTGCACACGCGCGGGCCCCGTTTGAAGTAGCGGGCAGGAGCGTCGCGCGGAGTTCCCTCCGTGGGGTCCGCGATGCTGGGGCGGCCTGCTCGAACTTGTGATGCTGGTTGAGCCACACCTCTCTCTTTTGTTTTTAATCTGCGATCGAGACACTTCGATGTGAACTGCTGCCCTCGGGAGGGTCTTAGGCCGCGCAACGGATGCTGGAGCCGTTCTGAATCGAAGGATTTTAAAACATAGCTCGGCTCTTAAGTACGATTAGCTCCCGTCTAAAAACAGCGGTCCCCATCGTTTGGGAAGAGCGCTCTCTCCGCACCTTCGGTCTTCTTTAGCTACGGCTGCATCGTCCCTTTGAGCAGCTTTGGTTCAGACGGGGACTCGGCTGTAGGATTGTCCTCGGCGGTGATAAAAACCTCGAAGTCCTGGTTGGACACCGTGTTCTCAAACTTTCCTTCGAGTTTGTCATCTAGCTTTAAGACGCCCTGATTCTGTGGATCTTTCCCACGAGGCTGGATCCACACAACATAGGCTTGTCTTGCAGGAGTAAGAGCACTAGGCTTTGCCAAGTGATGGACCTGTAGTTCGAGCTTAAGATTCCCGTTCTTCTCTTTGTTCAGGTGCGCCTTTCCGACTGCTGCCGGTATGCTTGGATCTGCCGTGAGTCGAACTTCCGATGCCCCGGCAAGGGCCAAGCCAAACGAAACCACAAGAGCGCATGTTGCTAGTCTGCGGTTCATATTCATCCCTATCCCCCATTCTCCATATGTTTCTGGCGAATTCGAACGACAGCAGTTTGATGCTGGAAGGACTATCCGCGCTGGGGAATATGAATGTCTCGTAGATTACCGAAGATGAAGGAACTGGGTAGGCCTCCCCCTGCAACACAGTTCCTTGGTGGCGCAGTGTGGCCAGGAACCCATGCTGCGCCACAGCTGTTTTGGTAAAGCATGATGACCAGAGTGCCTCTTTGCCTGATTCAAGGCCAGGTTCTGACGTCTCGGACACGTGGACTGACGCATTACCCTTCACCGGCACGTACCATGACAAACCAGAGCTGTATGAACTCTAACCAGCAAACGAAGGAAGGCTACATTCCAGTGGCCCCCAGAGTGGTTAAAGCCGTTTATTAAAATATGAGTGGTTTGCAAAGTGTGCAAAATTGCTCATACATGGTTTCGAATCTAATAGGGAGGACGCAATCAAAAAGGCTCGAGAACTTCATCCCGATCTAATCTTGGATCTGTCTACGCTCGTCATGAATGGACTGGATGCGCCCCGGGAGCTCTCAAGCTCACGCTTGCAGCTAATAACCGTCGTGGCGCGCTATTTCTGAGAATGTTCCGGAGCCGTGCTGTGGGGCCAGACCGCAGGAATAGCGAGTTCCATCCGCCAAACAGGTCCGTCCGCGTATAAAGGGCCATCTGATCTTACGAAGGCCGGGGCATCATCGCCGAGCACCCACACTTATGTGTCTGGTGGCTGCTTCCCCACCAGGGGCGCTACGAAGCCGGCTAGGCCTGCGCAGGACCGATCTGCTCGGCGCGTTCGTCGCTGGTTTTGATGGGTTTGCCGACAACGAGGTCAAGTATCTTCATGAGGGATGGTGCCCAATGGACTGTGCACGCCAGGAAAACAAGATCTACGCAATGAGTGCGCCCAACGATGTCTGAACACAGACACGATAGCATTGCTGGGTTGGAATCAAAAATCGACTTCGGGCCAAGTAACGTAGTTCCACGAACGCACCACTGTGCCCCAATTGCTGTATCGCGCCCGAACCGTCGAAGTGGCGCACCGCGCGCCCGGCAAGTTCCGGGCAAATCGTTTGAATGCTAAGTCCAGCGACGAGCGCGTGTACAAAAAGCTGAACTCAACCGGAACGTTGATTCAGAGAACAACCACGGAGGCTCCTCAGGGACATTATGTATTACATCGGAGTGGATGTTCATAAGAAGACGTTCAACTACTGCGTCAAAGATGCGAGCGGTCAGGTCGAGCAGGAAGGCAAAGTCGACGCGATGGGAACTGGACGACTGGATGAAGACTCTTCCTCAGCCATGGACCACCAACGAGTTCAGCGGTTCAGTCTCCCGACTATGCCGCAATCTTGGCCCCTCGGTCACGGAGAACAGAGCTGATATATTCCTGCAAAGCCTTTTCCATATTCTTTTTGGCTTCTTCGAAATTGCCTCCAGGAACTGCGACACTCAGCTCGACACAGGCTCCCTTCCAGCCGTCATCTTCGGGCCAGAACGTGCACTCTACGGGAACAGGAGTGATTACGGGTACGGCGACCACGTGAGGTTGCATGACTATCTCCTCTCTGTCTGAGTACAAAGTGAAATCCACCTGCCTTACTGATGACCCAAGACTGCATCTGAACTCCGGGCTCCAATCTTATTGCAGAAGCGATCACGGCAAGGAAAAGAGCCAGTTCAATTCCCTATTACGTCCGTAACTGCCACATAAAGGACACAAGCGCGTCTTGCTGAGGATAATCAGCGGCACAGTTTCCGCGATCAATCGGAACATCCCGATGCTCCCCACGTCCACGCCGAAAATGATCAGTGGGTGGGACACGACAGCGGACGCAACGATCCCCACTATCATCTCGATCATCCTTGGGAGCATGGACGCTTTAATGGTGGCATTGGTCCACAGCACGTCTGGCGGCTCCGAGGCGGAGGCCGGGATCGATTCGATGTAGGTGGTTTTTTCTTTCAGGTTGCTCCATACGACTACGATTATTCCAACAACTGGCTCTGGGATAGTGACGACATCGTGATCTACGCGGACCCGGACCACGATGGTTGGTACCTCGCGTATAACCCCAGATTGGGCACCTATGTTCATGTGCAATATTTGAGAAGTTAGGCCTCTAGACCCGGCTCTCGTTCGAAGAGGAGTGCCGGGTCCACATTTCCGCGCTTTGACTGAGGTCTTTGGGAATACGTCATGGCGCCCCAGCTGTTGGCGCAACATCGTAATTCCACCAGAAATTCTCAATTGTAAAGTCGCTGATTCCGACATATTGCAGGTGCGTCCTTGCCCTTTTCGGCCTCTCGCGCTTGGCCCGACTCTCTCAGGTTCTGAATAGCCTCTCGCAGCTGATTTTTCTTTCCTTCATAATCGAACCCATTTTCCCGGAAGGCCGCCGATATCCATACTTCTATGCCAAAGTTGTTCCAGTTATGGGTTGTGGCTTTCTTCCGTTGTTCAGCGCAAGTCTGCAACAAACCAACTCAGCTTTCTCGATACCGTGCCGCAGCACTAGGTAGGATAATGGTTCTGTTCAAGGAGTTCTCCCATGAGCAGTCTGGCCCTTCTGCAATCC
>JAOAPG010000258.1 GCA_025462785.1 Acidobacteriaceae bacterium | reverse complement strand
ATTGGCATACCAATGATAGCCAAGCGCATATTCTGGATTGCACTGACTTGAACGCCGATATTCGCGATCGGCTGCCTGCCAATCTCGATCAAAGTGCAGAAGAACGTCCGCGAATGAAGCGTGGGCTTCGGCGAGATTTGGATCAAGTTCGATAGCTTTTAAAGCAGCCCTCCGCGCCGATGGCATTGCTTCGAAGGGCGAAACGATCTCATAAAAGGATAAAAGAGTAAGCGAATCGGCAAGGCCTGAGTAAGCGAGAGCGTATTGCGGATCCTCTTTTATCGCTGACTCGAAACAGCTGATAGCTTTACGCAGACCTTCTTCGTTTCTCTGGTTCCAAAAATATCTTCCCTTCAAATAGGCTTCACGCGAGCCTGGCTTTTCGTGACGACTCCCGCTTTGTAAAGACTTTGAGGACGCAAATAGCTTTAGCCAAACACAATGGAAGATTTGGTCCGCCACATTGGTCGGCAATTCCTCGAATTCGCTTGGACGATAGCGATAGGTGTGCGACCAAGCCGCCACATTAGTATCAGCAAACCGGAGAGCCACATTCACTCGGACGTCTTTGCCATCGTCTTCCAGGTTCCACCGCAACAGGTAATTAAGCGATTCGCTGTCCGCAATTCTCGCAGGGGATTCGCATTGCTCCCATTGCATGGCGTCCTTCGGAATCACAATACCCACTTGTCCAGGGTTCAATTGCTCTAGAGCCGAAATCGTGTTCGCAACTACCGCATCGCAAAGACACTGGCGTTCGATGTCGCCGGCATTCTCCAGCGGTAGTACATAAATCGTAATGCGATTTTCGGGACACGCGCCGGGTGTGGGTAGCTTCGCCGATTCAGGCTCGGGTGAACCAGCTATCCGTGAGACCTGAAGTTTCCAGCTTTCAACTTCCGAGCGAAGAGCAAAGACGCTTCCCAGCCGTTTGTGGAAGTGGCGATGGACTGGCAGCCCCTCATTTTTCTCCCAAAGCTGGACAGTCCGAACCTCTCGCCGCAAGTAGTTGGCGATCTCTTTCCAGGAATCCAACCGGTCAGGGTCAGGGTACACCCTAGTGGATTGCGAGTAATTCGGGCCCATTGGCGAAAGCGTTTTAATCATAGCCGTGACGGAAATCTAAGCGACCAGCGAATCTGTACGCTCTGAGATGGCATTTGTCTTCGGTGGCCCATCTCAGAAATCCAGCAACGAATGAAAGACTCGAGACTGGCTCAAATGCTCACCAACCTACTACTCTCGTGCTGGAAGGCTACACTGTGGCCCTACGTGCAGGCAAGCTCCTCTTAAACGTGTGGCAGCTTTGGTGACACAAGTATCGAGCCCAGGTTCCCGCGTCTGGTCCGAAGAGCGTTTCGTACTATTTCGCTTGTTGGCTTGCGACAGACTTGTTTACCTATAACGGCTGCACCTGCGTAGCTCAGATCGGTTCTCGTTAAATGGATTCAGCTGTTGGGATGCAGAACAATGTTTGTATAGTGTTGTCCGACTGAAAGGGAGTCTTGTGGCAGAAAAAGATTTATCTGAAAAAAAAGGCTTGAACTCATCACACCAAACAGCGTTGTTTAACTACACAAACAGTCATGATTTCATGGAAAAAGTTCGTACAGGAATGCCTCCGCTTATCATTTGCGTGGCATGCAATGGTGGCATCCAGGGCAAAGAGGCGAACGAAGTCATTCCTGAAACGGCAGGCGAGATAGCCGAGTCGGTTCAAGGTGCATACGAAGCTGGTGCGGCGATGGTTCATATCCACGCTCGCAATCCAAAGCAATTGACCGAAGGAGCGCGCGAGACTGAGACGTGGCGCGAGGTATTGCGAAAAGTTCGTCAAAGCTGCCCGGAAATCATAATCAATGCGACTACTGGTGCTGGTCCGGGTATGACCATGGAGGAGCGATCGGCGTGCCTGGCAGCAGGACCGGAAGTTGCGTCTCTAAACCTCGCGCCAGACATGAGCAAGTTCAAACTAAAAGAGCGTCGTGCACCGTTGCCCTATCCGCGCCCGGCTCTTGAGATCGACGAATGCATTCCGTTTACTTATGGTCAGATTCACCAATTCGCCGCTGACATGAAACAACGGGGAATCAAACCCGAGTTGGAGCTCTACCATCCGGGCTGCGCATGGGTTGTGAACTACTTGATCGAGAAGGATCTAATAGAAAAGCCTTATTGGATGCAAACGGTCATGGGATATCAAACTGGCAGTTTCCCAACTGTCGATAACATTCTTCAGCTCTTGAAGGAATTTCCTGAAGGAGCTCTATGGTTATGTTCGGCAATTGGTCCGTTCCAACTCCCATTGACCACACTTGCGACCTTGATGGGTGGCCACATTCGAGTCGGGCTGGAAGATAACGTCTATTATTCTCGAGGACGAAAGGCAAAAAGCAATGCCGAGCTTGTGCAGCGATCAGTTCGAATTGCGAATGAACTCAATCGACCGGTCGCAACTCCAGCACAGGCGCGCGAAATGCTCGGCCTGCGAAGCCAACCAACTAAATACGAGATGCAATAAACTCTGACGTGCATTTTTACCGAACGAATCTTTCATCAGGTTGAGGACTCGTGCTCGATTTAGGCATTATGTTAGGTTATTTCAACTATGTTTCTGACAACTGTTATTTTTCTCGCCTTTGCCGCCAATGACGCAAGCCTCCCTCCGGGGAAAGGCCAAGAGATCGTCCAAAAAAGTTGTGTAGGATGCCACGCGTTAAAGGTGGTCACCTCAAAGAGAGCGTCCAAGGAACAGTGGTCTGCACTGGTAGACCAGATGGTATCGCGAGGGGCCGACATTCCCGACGAGGACATCGAGACTGTGGTGGAGTATTTGTTTAAGAATTTTGGACCAGCCGATCCGAATGCGTCCGAGAAGAGTGATGATGGCAACAAAACGGTAAACGTGAACAAGGCAACCGCCACCGAATTGGCTGGAACGCTTGGCATATCGGGTAAAGACGCGGACGCAATCGTGGCCTACCGCGACCAGAAGGGCATATTTAAAGAATGGCGTGACTTGGCGAACGTGCCTGGTATTGAAACGAAAAAGATTGAAAGCAACAAGGATCGAATTACTTTTTGATACCCGGTTGGGGGCGGTGACCCTCGCGGAATGTTTCCCGCGTTGGCGCGCGCCGTTGCCGTTGCATGATTCTGTTACGCCAAATTACCGGCGGCCAAGTGACGATGGGAGCAGAACGTGGGATCTAGCCGCAGAATCTTTTTAAAAACAGCCGCGATTCTGGGTGGAGGAGCACTCGTCGCGGAAGCTAAATCGAAATCCTTGAAAGCCGCTGCAACAAACGAGGGGCACTCGTTTGAAATGCCACGCGGCATGACTCTGCTAAACATCCGTCTCGATGGCGAATATCGTCTTGGTGTCAAAACCAGCGATGGGGTACTTGACGTTAAACGAGCTGCGGCGCATTTCAAAATGCCGGCGCCGACCACCATGGATGACCTGCTGCAAAACGGCAAGGGTGGCTTATTGAAGAAGCTCGTGGACGCTGCCGCGAAAGCAGATTCGAAGAACTTCACGCTAGCTGAGGATCGAGTCGAGTACGGTCCGGTCGTGATGACGCCAGAGAAGATCATCATGATGGGTTTTAACTATAAAAGGCACGCGGCCGAAACTCATACTCCTATTCCTCCCAATCCTGTTCTCTTCAACAAATTCAACAACGCTCTGAATCGGCACAACGGTGTGATCCAGTTGCCCAGGGATGTCGCCACGAAGTTCGACTATGAAGTTGAGTTGGTAATCGTATTCGGACGAGAGGCTCACAACGTTTCAGAACAAGACGCGCTGGAGTATGTTGCCGGCTACTGCACGGGAAATGATTTTTCAGCGCGAGACCTGCAAACTTTAACCTCGCAGTACATGATCGGAAAGACTTGTGACGGATTCGCCCCAATCGGTCCTTATTTTGTGAGCGCGGACCTTGTCGGTGATCCAAATAATCTTCGCCTTGAGACCCGTGTCAACGGAGAGCAGCGGCAGGATTGGAACACCAATGACATGATTTTCAACTGCCGCCAGTTGATCAGCTTTGCCTCGAAAGTTATGACCATCAAACCGGGCGACATTTTATTTACGGGGACACCCCAAGGCGTGATTGTTGGAATGCCGAAGGATAAGCAGGTCTGGCTAAAACCGGGGGACAGGATCGCATGCAGCATCGACAAGCTGGGCGAATTAAAGTTCACGCTCGCGTAGGGAGAATGTTGTGCAACAACTCAATTAATATTCTGATGAAACAGCGGAATCTCGCGGCTGCGGCCCTCCTTGCGATGATTCTCGCAGCTTCCAGCAGCGCTTATGCGCAGACTTCCCCGGCAAACGGTAACGGATCCGGGAACCATAAAGTTCTCGACTGGCCTGTTTACGGCGGTCAGCCTGCCGGGGACCACTATTCCAGTCTTTCCCAAATTAACCGGAAAAATGTCCACGAGCTTCAAGTCGCTTGGAAGTTCGACGCTGGTGAAGAAGGCGGTTTGGAGACGAGTCCGATCATCGTCGGCCGCACCCTCTACGCCTACACTGCAAGTCAAAAAGTAATTGCTCTGGAGGCCGCATCAGGTAAGTTGATTTGGAAGTTCGATTCAGGCATCAAGGGCAAGATTCCGATACGAGGCCTGACTTATTGGACCGACGGCAAAGAGGCCCGTATCTTCGCACCAGTCATGAATTTTTTGTATGCGCTGGACGCGCAGACCGGCAAGGCAATAGCGAGTTTCGGAGAAGACGGCAGGATCGATTTACGAAAAGATTTGCGCGGCGATTACCAGGTGCAGTCCGTGGCGATGACCAGTCCGGGGATTGTCTATAAAGATTTGATCATCGTAGGCGGACGGAATCCTGAAACGCACCCTTCGCCTCCGGGAGACATTCGCGCATTTGATGTTCGCACGGGAGAACTGCGATGGAGATTTCGCACCATCCCTCATCCTGGAGAGTTCGGGTATGAAACTTGGCCGAAAGACGCCTGGCAACATGCGGGGGCCGCAAACAATTGGGCGGGTATGTCGCTCGATGCCGAGCGTGGCATCGTGTATGTGCCAACAGGATCACCAGTATTCGACTTCTATGGCGCCGATCGCGTTGGGGATGACTTGTTCGCGGATACTCTCTTAGCTCTCGATGCGAACTCTGGGCAGCGTCTCTGGCATTTCCAAGGCGTTCATCATGACATCTGGGACCGCGATTTCCCATCGCCTCCCGCGCTGGTTTCGGTGAAGCGCGACGGCAAACGCATCGACGCAGTTGCACAGACGACCAAGCAAGGGTTTCTGTTTGTATTCGATCGCACAACGGGCAAGCCGTTGTTCCCCATCGAGGAGCGTAGCTATCCCGCTAGTCAAATTCCCGGAGAAGTGACGGCTGCCACCCAACCGGTTCCGCTCTTGCCAGCCCCCTTCGCGCGGCAGGTTCTCACAGAAGACCTGCTGACACAACGAACTCCAGAAGCACACGCATGGGCAGCGAAAGAATTCAGCACCTACCTCAGCGGAGGACAATTCATTCCTACCGCACTCGATAAAGAGACCGTCGTATTCCCTTGCTTTCTCGGCGGAGCGGAATGGGGCGGGGCGGCGGTGGATCCCAAACGCGGTGTGATCTTCATTAATTCAAACGAGTGGGCATGCGTCGTTGCGTTGACAGAGAACAAGCCAGCCCGGAGCACAGGTGAGAGAACCTATCACAACCAGTGCAGTGTCTGTCACAACGACAATCGATCGGGCTCGCCGCCTACGTATCCTTCGCTGGTCGATGTTGGGAAAAGGCTCTCGCAATCGCAAATCGAAAGCACGATTCTTCAAGGCAAAGGCCGAATGCCTGCCTTCGCGAGCCTGCAAGGCGACTATTTGAATTCGTTGGTCCAATTTGTCAGGAACGGTCCCGACTCCACTCCAGCGGGCGCAACCGACAAGGCCGAGACTGCTGTAACGGAGAATCCCTCTGAATCGCAGAACACAACGCCGGTAACGGTAGGTCTCAGTGTTTACAGGAACAAGTGCTCCAGTTGCCATGGTGAGCAACGTGAGGGAAAACCGCCCGTAATTCCAGCACTTGCGGACGTTCAGAAGCGCCTTTCCGTCCAACAGATCGAGGACAGGGTTCACCAAGGCAAAGACCGGATGCCGCCATTCCCTAAAATTGCAGGCAAGGACATGGACGGTCTATTGGCGTACCTCGCGACGGCGCCAAGCGCGATCGATCCCGATCCAGATCACGACGCAATCTACTCGAGCACCGCCGACGGCGCACCTATGAAATACCGCATCACCGGATCGCGAGATTTTCTGGATCCCGACGGTTATCCCGCCATCAAGCCACCGTGGGGCACTCTGAACGCAATCGATCTGAACACTGGCAAATATCTTTGGAAAATTCCTTTGGGCGAGTATCCAGATCTCGCCGCAAAGGGGCTCACAAATACCGGTACAGAAAACTACGGAGGCCCCATCGTCACCGCTGGCAACGTGCTATTTATCGGCGCGACTGTATACGACAAGAAGTTCCGAGCCTTCGATAGTCTTACCGGAAAATTACTCTGGGAAACAGTGCTGCCGTACGCAGCGGTAGCGACTCCGGCGACCTATATGGTCGATGGGAAGCAATACGTGGTGACCTCCGCCGGAGGAGGCAAAGATCCAAAGTCGCCGTCTGGTAGCGTGTATGTGGCCTTCGTCCTACCACAGTGAACTGAAAGTTCCCGGGCTGAAATATCGTGAATGTCTTGGAGCGAAACGAAGACTCTTAGTCTCTCGTAAGATGCGTCCTGCTGGGCTACGCTTCCCTATCAGGGTTGATTTACGGATTGCTATTGCTGCTCACCAGCTTGCCGCAGCATTCGGGGCGTGCTGGCAAAGTCGAGCGATCCCATCCGCCACCTAGGGCTTGAATCAGCAACACCGTGTTTGACATACGACGTCCCAGGATATGGACCGCTGTCACTTCATCTGTAAGTGCGGCATTTTGCGCGGTGATCACCTCTAGATAACTTGTGACTCCGCCCTTATACCGAGTGATCGAGAGATCTAATGAGCGCTGGGCCGCGGTAACCGCTTCATCCTGAACCTTGGCCTCTTCTTCCAGAATTCTCACCGCCGCGAGATTGTCTTCGACTTGCTGGAATCCATTCAGGACGCTCTGTCGATAGTTAGCGACTTGGGAGTCATAAGCGGCGCGTGCTTGGTCGGTAAGAGCACGGCGCCTTCCCACGTCAAATACAGTCCCCACGGCAGACAGCCCAAACGACCAGATGCCGCTAGGACCATTGAGCAGTGTGGTGATGCTGGAGCTTTCAAATCCTCCAGAAGCACTCAAATTGATGGACGGGTAGTAGGCCGACTTCGCTACGCCGATCTGGGCATTGGCGGACGCAACGAGCCTCTCCGCAGCCGCAATATCAGGACGCCTTTCAAGCAGGTCCGACGGCACACCGACAGGAATACGCGGAGGCGGTGCGGTGAGGGGCAGCGGAGGAAGGCTGAACTCCGCAGGAGGTTTGCCTATAAGAATGGCAACTGCGTGTTCGAACTGCGCCCGCGCGACGCCTACATCGATTGCTTGTGCCCGGGTAGTCTGAAGTATAGTCTTGGCCTGCTCAACTTCGACTTCTGAAGCGATCCCTCCCTGGAAACGGCTCTCGGTCAATTGCAAGGCTTGCTCATACTGGGTAACCGTAGTTTTCAGGAGCTGTTCCTGTGCGTCCAGGCTGCGGGCTTGAAAGTAATCCACGGCGAGATCCGCATGCATGCTGAGATTGACCGTAGCTAGGTCAGCCGCACTGGCTTGCGCTTGTTCTCGGAAAGACTCGACGTTCCGTCGAATTCGTCCCCAGACGTCGGCTTGATACGAGACATCGAACGGCAGAGTAAAGTCGTTCTCGGTGATCCCGTTGAAAATTGAATTCGGAGGCGGCCGGTTTGCCGAAATCCGTGTCCGAGCGGCCGACGCCCCGGCCGTCACAGTAGGATAATAGTCAGCTCGATTGTAGCGTAGAGCAGCTCGCGATTGCCGGAACTGCGCTTCTGCTGCTTTCAGGTTCTGGTTCGATACATTGATCTGTAGCTCAAGCGCATCAAGCTGCGGATCTTGAAATATGGTCAACCACGCACCGCCAAGATTTTGGTCATTGGGCTGGGCAGGTTTCCAGTTCCCTACCTCTTTATAGGCCGGAGGCGCCTGCACAGCGGGAGCGTGGTATTTTGGTCCCACCACACATCCACCCAATTCCAGCACCGCTATCGCGAGCAGAATTGCCGACCATGTTCCTGGCTGCGGGTTGCCGAACAAGGGTATCTTTCGAAGGCGTTTCACTTGGGATCCCCCGGCAAGGATGCTTGAACAATTTTCACTTGCTGTCCATGAACGAGTGAGTCCGGCGGGTTGATGATGACCTGATTATCCGGCGTGAGACCGGAGACGATCTCTATCTCATTGCCGAAATCGTGGCCAGGAGTTACGGCGGTGAGCACCACTTTCCCGTCTTTGACAACTCCGACATGCAAACCCTGGGAACGGAATATGAGTGTGTTCACTGGTAGCAGAAAGGTGGACGCCTGCGAAGGTACCGCTAAGTGAACCTCTGCATAAGAGCCGGTGAGCAATGTACCCGTAGGATTGTCTACATCGACCTCGATGAGTAACGTGCGGGTTGTCAGATTGATCGCCTCGGCTGTGCGAACCAGTTTCCCCTGAAATTTACGACCCGGAAACTCAGCCAGACTGAGATCCGCGCTCATCCCGACCTTGACCCCTTGCGAGTATTCTTCGGGTACATTGACATAGACACGCAGCTTTCCGGGTTGAGCAATGTGGAAAAGATCGGTTTTCACATTGCTGCTGCTACCAGAATTGATGAGGTCGCCAATATCAGTGTTGCGCGCCGTGATTACACCATCAAATGGCGCATAGATTTTTTCAAAAGACACGAGTGCCGCAAACTGCTCCACTGCGGCCTTATCGGCTTCGACAATTGCATTGTTTGCATTGTAGGTGCCGACGGCGTTGTCGACGTCCTGTTGGGAAACCGCGTTGCTTTTCAACAGTCCCTGATAGCGCGTTTTGGTGATCGAAGCCAGCTCAAGATTAGCTTTCGCAGTTAAAAGATTGCTGCGGGCTTGCTGCAGCTGCTGATCAACTTCCGGAGTCTCGATGACAGCCAAGAGTTGCCCTTGCTTGACGTGAGCACCGATGTCGAAATACCACTTCCTTAAATAGCCATTCGTCCGAGCGTAAATAGGAGAAGTGATGAACGGTTGGACGTTTCCTGGGAGGATTATTTCCTGAGCAGGTGTAGTCCGTTTAGGGGCGACCACGGAAACAGCCTGGACAGCCACTTGCGCCGTTTCCTTGTCGAGCGCCTTGCGGGCTCTCACCCGAGACCAGATGCCCGACAGCAGAAGTGCGGCTAAAGCGAGCACCGCGACGGCCAGTACGATCCATGACTTGTGACGACGTTTCTCTGAGTCCACGCCGTTCAACGGCAGTGTTTGCATATCCCTTCGTCTTCTATCTTCGATTTGAGTATCTTCAATGTGAGAAAGCATAGTGACTCCAGATGGCCTGCGCCTATTACTCACTTCCAGTTTTGGCGGGATGCTGGCGCGAACCCCGCAAAACACTGAAAAATGCCGGGACAAAGAACAGTGTAGAAACTGTCGCGAAGATCAGTCCTCCTATTACTGCGCGGCCAAGAGGAGCATTCTGTTCGCCGCCATCTCCTAGCCCGAGCGCCATTGGCACCATGCCGATGATCATGGCCAGAGCGGTCATCAGCACGGGGCGAAAACGGGTGAAACCTGCCTCAAGCGCAGAGCTTATGGAATCACTTCCTTCCATCATCTTTTCGGTTGCGAAACTAACGACCAGGATGCTGTTTGAGGTTGCGACGCCCATGCACATGATGGCTCCCATGAGTGCGGGCACGCTCAGATTCGTGTGCGTTATAAACAACATCCAGGCAATCCCCGCGAGCGCTGCGGGAAAAGCGGAAATCATGATGAACGGATCCAGCCAGGACTGGAAGTTGACTACGATCAGCAGGTATACCAGTACGATTGAAAAAGCTAATCCTCTCAGAA
>JAOAPG010000236.1 GCA_025462785.1 Acidobacteriaceae bacterium | reverse complement strand
CCGAGCGGCTTCGCATGTTGCTCGATAAAGAGTTGGCTCGTTTCGAGAACGTAGGGTTCTGTCCGGAATGCGTCGGGCCGGAAGCGGAGGAGATGGCTGGAAAGCTTGAGAAAGGCCAGAGCCTGCTGCTTGAGAATCTTCGTTTCCATCCCGAAGAAGAGGCTAACGACGAAAAGTTTTCCAAGCAGCTCGCTAAGCTCGCCGACTTTTATATCAATGATGCTTTCGGGACGGCACACCGAGCGCACGCGTCGACGGTCGGCATTACGAAGTTTGTGCAGAAATCCGCTGCCGGACTGCTCATGGAGAAAGAACTCTCCTACATGGGCAAGGCGCTGCAGTTTCCGGAGGATCCGTTTATCGCGATTCTCGGCGGGGCCAAAGTCAGCGACAAGATCGGCGTAATCCAAAATCTCATGGGTAAGGTGAATACACTGATTATTGGCGGGGCAATGGCCTATACGTTTTTAAAAGCTCAAGGTCAGAAGGTCGGTAAATCCCGCGTCGAGGAAGACAAGCTTGATCTTGCGCGGCAGCTTCTCGACGAGGCAAAGACTCATGACGTAAAGATCCTGCTACCCGTAGATCACATTGCTGCGGAAAAATTTGAGGCTAGCGCAAAGCCGCACACGATTGGAGTAGGTGAGCCAATCCCGGACAATCTCATGGGGTTGGACATTGGTCCCAAGACAATCGAGGCCTTTTCGGAAGAAATATCCGAAGCTCGCACTATTCTCTGGAATGGTCCTATGGGCGTATTCGAAATGCCGGCGTTCTCGAAAGGCACTTTCAAGGTAGCCCGCGCGATTGCGGACAACGGCGGCGCGGTATCGATAGTTGGAGGAGGCGATTCCGTAGCCGCCGTGCATGCTGCAGGAGTGGCGGACAAGATTACGCATATCTCGACCGGCGGAGGAGCGTCGCTCGAATTCTTGGAAGGCAAGAAGCTGCCCGGGGTGGAAGCGTTGACAGATAAAAAGTAGGCGTTAGGCTCTGGGCATTAGGCTCCGGACCTTAGGCATCGGATTTTGGAGTGGTGGACCTGGGTCGGGCTATTTTCTTCGCATTCCGCGAGCAGCGCTACCCGGCGTTGCGGGTAAATGCTCGGGACTTCAGAACAATTCTCATAAGGAAATCATGGCTCGCAAAAAACTGATGGCTGCCAATTGGAAGATGTACAAAACGCCTGATCAGGCGCGCGACTTCTTCCATAACTTTCTTCCTCTGGTTGCCGGACACGGTCGCGACGAAATCGTCGTCTGTCCTCCGTTCGTGGATATTCGAGCCTCCGTTGAATCTTCTAAGAACTCAAGCGTCTCGATCGGCGGTCAAAACCTTTACTGGGAAAAAGAAGGCGCCTACACCGGAGAGATTTCCGCAACAATGCTGGTGGCAACTGGATGTACGCACGTCATCATCGGGCACTCCGAGCGCCGTGAATACTTCGGCGAAACGGACGACACTGTGAACCTCAAGCTTAAAGCGGCGCTTGAAGCTGATCTCACGCCCATTGTTTGTGTAGGTGAAGTGCTGGAGGAGCGCGAAGCCGGACTCACCGAAGACGTACTCCGCCGTCAATGCGTTCGTGCGTTCCATGCTGTCTCAACTAAAAAAGCCGGAAAGTTGGTCATCGCTTACGAGCCGGTTTGGGCAATCGGTACGGGCAAGACGGCAACACCACGGATGGCTGCCGATGCACACAGGCTGATCCGAGGCGAAGCCGCCAAAACCTTCGGCGAAGAATTTGCCAATAGCATGCGAATTCTCTACGGAGGCTCAGTCAAGCCGGAGAACGCCAAGGCTTTAATGTCGGAAGGAGAAATCGACGGAGCCCTGGTTGGCGGAGCTAGTCTAGATCCGAAGTCTTTTGCGGCCGTCGTGAAATACTGAATTAGAAACTCAAAGTTGTCCGTAATTAGTAACAAAGGACACAAAGATCTTGCCTCTTCGCGGGTTCCTTGCTACGGTGCCAGTCATCACGGGCCCGGGCCATTGCTAGGATTGCAGAGGAACTCGGCTCCTTCCCAATTTTCCATCCACTCGCACATCATCACGGCCTGCGCTACAGCACCGTCTCGCTTGGAGGCAGCCATGAGTTCCACCCCTATTCAAGAAGTATTACGGCAAGAAGTTATGCAGGTCGAGACCGCGAGAAGCTTGCGGCTTGACGCTAACCCACAGCGCCCAGCAGCCGAGAAAAGCCTTATAGGCCTAGCCTTCTCCGGTGGTGGAATACGCAGCGCAACCTTCGATCTGGGGGTTCTGCAAGCGTTCGCGCAAGCGCGGCTCTTACGTACGCTGGATTACGTCTCGACTGTTTCTGGTGGAGGTTATATCGGGGGCTGGCTCATGGCATGGATGCACCACCAGAAGATCGAATCAGGGAAGTCGAAGATCGTCTCTCGATTAAATCCTATTCGGTCACAAACGCAGCCGATCCGCCCGAGGTACATTTCCTTCGCAATTACAGCAACTATCTCACTCCACGCAAAGGAATCTTGGGGGCGGACTTCTGGGCCTTCGCGGCTAGTTATCTGCGCAACACTGCGCTCAATTTGAGCATTCTGGTGTGCCTGCTGCTTTCGCTACTTCTGCTGCCTCGGAGTATTGCATACCTACCGCACTTGCTTGAAGCTGCGGAAGACTTGTCACAATGGCAAATTACATTCCTTCAAGAAACGCTAAGTGCCCAACTTTTCGCTGGGGCGCTTGGATTTCTTTTGGTTGGCTTGGGTATGATCTTCATTGGCTTGAATATGGTTTGGGTCGATCCGAGGGCCAGGGAAAAGTACCCCTGGTCTACACACCAGTGGGCGATTCAGGCATTCATAGTTATCCCCTTGATGTTGTCGGCTGCTCTATTCAGTTATGCTCTCGGCCATCTGTTTGTAGATTGGAACATTTTGGCCCATCCGCTCTGGGCTCCGTCGCTGCTCGCTATGTGCATGTATTTCGGGATGTGGCTAGGAGCCTTCGTGGTTCGCTGGGCAGTTACTGCTAAGAAAGGGCTGTCAGCGCAAGCCGGACCGAATCCTTCCCTGGTCCTCACAACTGCCGCGATTACCGGTTTCGTGATTGGCTATCTCTTCATAGCTTTCGCCAAAATTTTGATCCGCCCGGAAACTACATTCGCTCCACAGACCACCTACTCTGTTTGGCATGTGTTGACGTTCGGGCCGCCCGTGTTCGTTGCAATCATGCTTATCGCTGCCGTTCTCCACGTTGGATTAATGGGGCACGGGATGGGCGATGCGCACCGGGAGTGGTGGGGACGCCTCGGTGGCTGGTTGATGTTGTACAGCGTGGGCTGGTTCCTGCTTTTTTCGGTGGCGGTGTATGTTCCCTACCATCTCGCTAGGCTCTGGAACGCACAAGGACACAAGAGGCTTACTGCAGGAACGGCAGTGTGGTTAATTTCAACGCTGTATGGAGTTTTATTTGGAAAGAGTAAAGCGACAGGCGAGATCGAACCGGACGCTTCAGCACGCAACAGAATCTTGGGATATGCAGCCCGGGTGACGCCCTATATCTTTATTGTTGGGCTTCTTTTTGCACTGTCATTGCTGGCGGCCAAGATCACTCTCGCGATGTCTGCCGATCCAACTCCGCTCTGGGGAATGCCAGGAGATATCGTCGATCCCAGGGTACCTATCGCATGCATCGGCTTCACCGTAATTGCCCTCTTACTTTCTTGCCGCGTAGAGATTAATGGCTTCTCGATTCACCACCTCTACCGAAACCGTCTGGTTCGCTGTTATCTGGGCGCTTCGGTGCGAGGCAGAAATGCCCAACCGTTTACCGGTTTTGCAGACTCCGATGATTTGCCGTTGGCTAGTCTTCAAATTGCGCCAGGTTCGAATGACGCAAAAGATGGGCGGCCGCTACCCATTCTGAATACAAGCTTGAACGTCGTCCGGGGAAAAGAGCTGGCGCTGCAAACTCGTAAGGCACGGAGCTTCGCTTTTACGCCGCTCTATTCTGGATTTACGCGGGAAGTATTGGACGGCAACTCCTGGCAATCGGCTTACGGCCTTACACTGGAATCTGGTAGCAAGCGACCCGAATGCCCGAGCGGCATAAGCTTAGGAACTGCGGTCGCGATCTCGGGTGCTGCGGCCAGCCCGAACATGGGGTCTTACTCCCAGCCTGCTCTCGCCTTTCTCATGACCCTGTTCGATGTACGTCTGGGTTGGTGGATAGCGAATCCGATGAAGGAGAAGCAATGGCTCGAGGGTAGTCCCAAGGTTGGTTTCTATTGGCTGCTTCGGGAATTGATGGGCGCGACGAATGACGATAGCAAATATGTCTATCTGTCCGATGGAGGCCACTTCGAAAATCTGGCGATTTACGAGCTCGTACGCCGGGGTTGCAAATTGATCATCGCCAGCGACGCTTCCTGTGACTCCGATGCTGGTTTTAGCGATCTGCACAATGCCATGGAGCGGTGCCGCTCCGACTTTGGCGTGGAGATCGACGTAGACACGAGTAGTCTTAAGCCGCGAGACGGTACGGCCGCCAGTCACTTTGCCGTCGGTAAGATCCACTACATGCCGGGCCGCGCAGAGCAAGACGGGGTCATTATCTATTTAAAGCCGGCTCTCGTTGCTGGTGATCCCGCCGATGTGATCGGGTACGTAGCAAAAAATCCGCACTTCCCCAATGACAGTACCGCCAACCAGTGGTTCGACGAAGCGCATTTCGAGAGTTACCGTGCCCTTGGACGCGCCGCCGGTGAAGCCGCGTCTATTAGAGTCGCTGAAGAAGTTGATCGCCTGATGGAACAGACGCTCGAATTTTCCTCAGCTGACTAATGATGGAGGACTGCGGCATGCTTTGTGCTGATCCGCCCCGTGTATCATTGGTTGAGTTCTATCCTCTTCGGAACATAACTGCAACCGACAAGTCTCGGAGCATTCATGAAGCTCACTAATGTCCTACTGAGATCCCTTCCCAAAGTACTTCTGCACGAGCATCTGGATGGAGTGCTACGGCCACAAACTGTTATCGAATTGGCAAAGGATACGAAATACTCCGGACTTCCGACCAATGATCCGCAAGCTTTAGCCGATTGGTTTCATCGAGGCGCGAATAAGGGCAGCCTCGCTAAATATTTGGAAGGCTTCGATCATACGATTGCTGTAATGCAAACGGAAGAAGCGCTGGAGCGGGTCGCCTATGAACAGGCTGAGGATTTAAGTAAAGATGGAGTGGTTTATTTTGAGACTCGTTTCGCCCCAATTTTTCACACCAGCAAGGGATTGACCCATCAACAGGTAGTTTCCTCGGTGCTGAAAGGATTGGAGCGCGGGCGAAAAGACTTTGGAGTCCGCTCCGGATTGATCATCTGCGCCATGCGAAACATGAATGTTTCGCTTGAAATGGCCGAACTGGCCGTCGATTTCCGTGAGCGCGGCGTAGTCGGCTTCGATATTGCAGGAGAGGAAGGCGGCCATCCTCCCAAGAGGCACGTAGACGCTTTTCACTATATTCAGCGGGAGAACTTCAATATCACCATTCACGCGGGCGAGGGCTACGGGAAAGAGTCCATCTGGCAGGCGATTCAGTACTGCGGGGCGCATCGCATCGGACATGGGACGAGATTAATTGACGACTTCGCCGTTGTGGACGGCAAAGTGGCAAAGCTGGGCGACCTTGCTCAGTATGTTCTAGATAAGCGCATCCCGCTGGAGATTTGCCTCATCAGCAATGTCCATACTGGCGCGACTCCCAGCCTGGCTGAGCATCCTTTCAAAATCTTGTATCAGGAAAAATTCCGCGTTACCCTCAACACCGATAACCGGTTGATGAGCGATACCTCCATGACAAAAGAGTTCGAGGCTGCCGCGAATACCTTTGGTCTGTCGCTGGATGACTTCGAAAGGCTTACTATCAACGCCATGAAGAGCGCCTTCCTGCCCTACAATCAACGATGCGATTTCATCTACAAGGTGCTCAAACCAGGGTATGCCAAGGCGCGCGAATCTTTGGTCTCTAGGGCATAACCTGGAACGCTCTTACGAATTCTCAAGCCACAGCTTATACTCACTTCCCAAGCACGCAATCTACACACTTTTAGCCATTGTCTTGTCGGAAAAATAAAAAACATGAGCGACGCATTCATGGCTCGCGCCATTCAGCTCTCAATCGAGAATGTTTGCTCGGGCCGGGGCGGCCCCTTCGGCACGGTTATCGTAAAAAACAATGACATCATTGCTGAAGGGGTGAATCAGGTTACTCTAAACAATGATCCCACGGCTCACGCTGAAGTTTTCGCCATCCGCCAAGCATGCCAGAAACTCGGTCGCTTTGAGCTGAAGGATTGTGCGCTTTACACCTCCTGTGAGCCTTGCCCAATGTGCCTTGGAGCAATCTATTGGGCGCGCCTCTCTGGTGTCTATTACGGCAATATCGCCGATGACGCGGCCCGGATAGGACTTGACGATTCGTTCATTTACCGGGAAATCTTACAGCCCCATTCGGAGCGCCGAATCCCAATGGTTCAGATGATGCATGAAGAAGCGCTCGCGGCCTTTCGTGCATGGGAAGCACAGCCGAACAAGGCCACCTACTAATGTCACTCCAAAGCTCTGTAACAAATCGCCCAATTCAATCGGAGACGAGCCATTTGATCGATCGCTATTTCAAGCTAGGCGAGAACCAGACGACCGTCAAACAAGAGGTCCTTGGAGGACTGACTACCTTCTTGACGATGGCGTACATCGTTGTCGTGAACCCGCAGATCCTAGCTCAAGCGGGGATGCCCGTGGAAGGCGTCGTCTTTGCGACCTGCCTGTCAGCCGCAGTTGCGACGTTAGTAATGGGGCTCTATGCCAACTATCCAATCGCTCTGGCACCCGGCATGTCGCTCAATGCTTACTTCACCTATTCGGTTTGCCTGGGCATGCACATTCCTTGGCGCACCGCGCTAGGCGTGGTCTTTTTGTCGGGCGTTCTCTTCCTGGTGCTGACGGTTACACGGGTTCGCGAACAAATCGTCAACGGCATGCCTGACTGCCTGAAGCATGCAACCGCCACGGGCATCGGGTTTTTCATCGCGTTCGTGGGATTGCGCAATGCAAAGCTCGTGGTAGCGAATGCCGCTACGTTCGTGGGCCTTGGTAGTTTTGCGGACCACGAAGTACAGACAGCCTGCTTCGGTCTGGCTCTGACCCTGGTGCTGATGGCGCGGAAGGTAAACGGCGCGATCTTGATCGGCATCTTCGGCACCACGCTTGTCGGAATGCTTCGCGGTATTTCGAAATGGCCTTCCGCAATTGTTTCGATGCCGCATCCTTCGGCTACATTTTTACAACTTGATCTTCACAGCGCCATCCATCTCGGCTTTCTCGAAATCCTGTTCGCCTTTCTATTTGTCGATCTTTTTGACAATGTTGGGACTCTCGTCGGCGTTTGCGAACAAGGTGGTTTTATCAAGGACGGAAAGATTCCTCGTGTCGGGCGAGCGCTGGTGGCGGATGCCGTGGGAACTATTTTCGGATCTGTGGCGGGGACTTCGACTGTTACCAGTTACATCGAAAGTGTCGCTGGTATCGCAGTGGGAGCCCGCACCGGATTGAGCAACATGGTCGTGGCCGCTCTGTTCTTAATGGCCATGTTCTGCTCTCCCTTAGCTGCCGCCATCCCAGGGTATGCCACTGCGCCGGCTCTGGTTCTGGTGGGCGCATTAATGACGCAATCCATTGCGCACATAAATTGGGGAGAGTTCAGCGAAGCGGCGCCGGCCTTCATCACAATCGTAGCTATGCCCCTGACCTTCAGCATCGCGACGGGGCTGAGCCTAGGATTGATCTCGTATACGGTCGCGAAAGCTGCGGCTGGAAAGCTGCGCGAAATCAACGCGCTCGTTTGGATCCTTACGGGACTGTTTATCCTGCGCTATGTTTATCTGGCTGCAGGTTAAAGCGTAGATCCGGCTTATTGCTAAGGATGTTTTTCTTTCGCCAACGTCGCGAGCTCCTGGATGATTTCCTTCAGGCGACGACGGCGTTCTCCGTTGGCGTGGATGGCAAAAGGCTTGGGATTATCGACCTCAGCGTAGGTCTGGTTCAATTCCTGAAGAGACGCCACTTCATACCGCAGGGCCTGCACTCGATTTAAGATATCACTGGCATACATATGTACAGCATACGCTAAAAACCAGCTATTCAATATTCCCGAGCCGGTTTTCGGAACGCTGGATTCTTAACTCGTCCGCGCCAAGTTGTTCGTGCGGCTCCCACATTGTCATAGACAGTGACTTTCGTAATATCACTCTTCTACATCGAGCGGAATAAGATTGGAGCACAGGTCTCCCGATGAAGAAATTTAAATTTGTAGTCTCTCTGACTAACGACGATAACGACTACCAGATGGAACAGGCATCGTCCGCGGAAGAAGCGGCGCGCCGGCTTGGCGTGGAGCTACAGATTATCTGTGCGGATAATGACGCTATCGTGCAAAGCCAGCAGCTGCTAAAAATCATCCAATCGACTTCCACTGCACATCCTGATGGCATCATTTTCGAGCCAGTAGGGGGAACTGGTCTTCCGCAAGTAGCGCGTGCCGCTGCTATCGCCGGGATTGGATGGGTTGTCCTGAACCGGGATGTTGATTACATCAACGATCTGCGCAAAACATATCGCGTGCCTATATTCGCCATCACATCGAATCACGAAGAGATAGGACGTATCGAAGGCCGGCAGTTTGCCGCGCTACTACCCAAAGGTGGAAACGTGCTCTACATTACGGGCCCATCGGAAAGCCTGGCAGCGAAGCAACGGACAGCTGGTATGTATGAAACGAAGCCTGCGAATGTGCAGGTAAAACTCATTAAGGCGAACTGGACAGAAACCAGCGCGCACAAAGCCGTAACTTCCTGGCTTAAGTTGTCGACCTCGCAGCAAACTGTGGTGGATCTCGTCGCTAGCCAGGATGATGGTATGGCGATTGGATCTAGAAAAGCGTTTCAGGAACTGCCGGACGAGACCTTACGAAACCGTTGGCTGGCACTGCCCTACATCGGTTGCGACGGTATGCCAAAAACCGGGCAAGCCTGGGTCAAAAGAGGATTACTGGCCGCTACCATCATCAACCCTGCAAACGCGGGCAAAGCGCTGGATATGCTCATCCACGCCCTCCAAATCGGTAATATGCCACCTGACAGGACCATGACTGTTCCACTCTCATTCCCTGTTTTGGATGCTCTTGCCGCAGCCCATGCTGAGAAAGTTCGCATCATGTCCGCCTAGCTGGACATCAATTTCACAATTGCTCACTCTCGCCAGCTGGGACTAATGCAGTGCATCGGGCCGAAATCACTTCCCTTTTCCCTACCGCTAATCCAATCTGATAAAGTGTCTTTTCTCCTCAGCATCTCGAAAAAATATGCCTACGCTAATCGCCCAACCCACTCGCATTCAGTCCGCCGGAACCAAACCCAAGCTGATTGATGAATATGTAGGACGTGCGAACAGCGGGACTCCAGCCCTAAGTGTCGCTCACATGCGCAGTCCGCAAGGATGGGAAGAGCCTGGACAGGCTCCCGAATTTGACGAGTTCACGATCGTGCTGAAGGGCACGCTACAGGTGCGCTACAAGGATGGCGAAATGAGTGTAGCGGCCGGGCAAGCCGTAATCGCAAATCGTGGCGAGTGGGTTCAGTACTCGACTCCAAATGAGGGCGGGGCTGAATACATTGCAGTATGTCTGCCTGCTTTTTCCATGGACACCGTACACCGCGATTCCAAATGACACGGTTGAGCGCAGTCGGTCCGGGCATAGTTTTTCGCCAGGGAGCTGCCAATCATGTACCCGCGAAAGCCTTAGTTTTTCTAAATGGTCAAATTGCCTGCCTAACAGTTAAAATAGCTCCCACAAACTTCCACAACATGGGTGATAGCGGTTGTCCCGCCCGAGCAGTTCGAAAAACATTGTTACCATGAAGCACATTGCCAAGAGAGCAGGAGTCTCTCTCGGCACAGTCTCTAACGTCATCAACAATACGACGCCAGTCAAAGAAGACCTGCGACGCCGGGTTACTGACGCAATCCAGCAGCTGCAATATCATCCGAGCAGATTGGCGCAGGGATTTCGGCGAAATCAAACCACAATTCTTGGCATGATTATTCCGGACATCACTAATCCTTTTTTCCCTGCGATTGTCCGAGCGGTTGAAGATGTTGCCTACCAGAACTCCTATCGGCTGATGCTCTGCAACGCGGACAATGATCCATCAAAGGAGATTGAATACCTTAAGGAATTGCGTTCTTATCGCATGGCTGGATTGATTCTCATTCCTTCCGTCATGAGCCAGATTAATGCTTTGTCCGATCTGGAACTTGGGGACGTTCCCGTCGTTTGTATCGATCGCAGACCCGCGAATTGGGAAGGCGATAGCGTGACCGTGAATAACGCAAAAGGGACGGAGGAAGCTACTTGCTATCTGCTCGGAATGGGGCATCGTGCTATCGCCATCATTACAGGTTCTCTCCATCTCACGAATGCCATTGGGCGCTTGGATGGGTTCCGTGCTGCTATGCGATCTCATCAGGTGGCAGTTGATCCCGAATATATCCAGGAAGGCCGTTTTGATCGCCTCAGTGGGTACGAAAAAATGAAAATACTCCTGTCGCTGCCTACCCGTCCCACAGCAGTCGTCGCGAGCAATGATCTGATTGCGTTAGGCGTCTTGAGTGCCGCGCGAGAGGCGAAATTGGATTGTCCTGGTGATATTTCAATTGTCGGTTTCGATGATCTCGAAATATCAGAACTCACAAATCCTCCTTTAACGACAGTCGCTCAACCCGGATACCAAATGGGCGTCCAAGGCATAAATCTTTTGCTGAAACGTCTGAAGTCCTCCGATCAGAAAGCGGAGGATGTCGTCCTTATGCCGGAGCTAAGAATTCGCCAGTCCGCAGGGCCGCCGCGGCAGTAGTTGTTTGGGTCTGCGTCGCTCCTCGTTTTTCTGAGGAGACAGGTTCAAGTCCTCCTATACAATCCGGCTTACGATATATTACATTTACTTTCGTTGTAATTCGTTTTGAACGAGACCCAGTTGGAGGTGCTCACGATGAAGCACAAGCTGCGATGGGTTAGCCTATTGCTTTGCCTGCTCGTGGTCGATTTTCATTGTTCTGCCCAAGAAGCGGGTCAGAACGGATCGAAGGCAAGTAATTCTCCGCAAAAATCGGCTCCGATCGGCTACACCTCCGCGCCCGATGCAGACCAAAAGAAGACTCTCCTGCTAAAGGATTTTCATCCTGTCTCGATGTTGCATGCTCCCGTCCATCAGGTCGACAAGGCCAAGTTCTATGTCGTCGATGTGCACAGTCATGTGAATGACGCGGCAGGAATTGACGAGCACATGCCACCAGAACGAGTAGTCGAGGTAATGAACAGCACGAACGTGAAGACTATCGTGATCCTCACTGGAATGTGGGGTGAGAAACTGCAAAGAGTCCTCGACGAAATGGTGAAGGCCTATCCTGGGAGGTTTATTGTCTTCTCTCAGATTGATTGGAGCAAAATCGATGATCCTAACTTCAGTCAAGAAATGGTGGCGCAGCTCGATGATGCAGTTAGCCGAGGAGCACGAGGCTTAAAGGTTCTGAAGGACTTGGGACTCGGAGTTAGAGATAAAACCGGGAAGCTGATTACCGTGGACGATCCCCGGCTTGATCCTGTTTGGGAGGAATGCGGACGCTTGGGCATTCCTGTATCGATTCACGTCACTGATCCGGAAGCGTTTTTCCATCCGATCGACAATACTAATGAACGCTATGAGGAGTTAACCGAGCACCCGGACTGGGGATTCTACGGGCCGCAATTCCCCACGAAAGAATCTATTCTTGCTGCGCGAGACCGCGTGTTCGCCCGCTATCCGCATACCACCTTCGTTGCGCTGCATATGGCGAATTGGCCGGAGAATCTGGACTACGTTGCCGGTTTGCTCGAAAGATATCCCAATGTAATGGTGGAGTTCGGCGCCCGCGAAGCTGAACTTGGACGGCAACCGAGGCGTGCTCGCGAATTTTTTTTGAAGTATCAAGATCGAATCATGTTCGGCACCGACAGTGAAGTGACCGAAGAAATGTATCGCAACCATTTCCGCTGGCTAGAAACCGGCGACGAATATTTCGATTATTGGGGATATCCGGGGCAGGGACGCTGGAAGATCTATGGAATGGAATTGCCGGACGGAGTCCTGGAAAAGATCTATCACGTCAATGCGGAGCGAATGTTTGGGCAGTTCAAAACTGCGAGCGCGAAAGGGGCACAATGAAAACCAACAGATCGTTTTTTCGGCGAAGGATTATGCAGGCAATCGGCGTGCTTGTCCTGGGAACTGGTTTAATCGGTACTGGGTGCAATAAATCTGCCACCCTATCCTCGCAATCTCCTTCCCAAAGCCCCGCAGCTTCTCAGCCGTCATCCATCAATGTCGTCGTGAGCCCAGGCGGACCAGTCATTTTGACCACCGGCGCAGCCGAATTCCAAATACTGCCCTCGGGATACGTACAGGCATTTCTGACGAATAACGGCCAAAGGCTTAGCTTGGATGACCCTCGAACAGGAGCACCCACCGACAGCGATTATCTGTTACACGATGGAAAAGATATTTACTTCACGCTGGACTTCCAGCAGGCCAAAGTTTCGGAGGCAATTGGGAAGCTGGGCAGAGGCAAGCGCATAGAAATTCCAGCTCGCGTACTTGGCTCCTCCGGTACAGATGTCCTGCGTACGCTTTCCATTGAGGCTTACGATGATTTTCCCAACCTTCTGCTGAGCAGCGTTGAGTACAAAAACGCGGGCACGTCGGGCTTCCAGATAGATCGCGTGGTAGAGCAGCAGCACCGGTTCAATGCAAAGCTCGCCGACGCAAAGGTACAACCCTATGACATGTGGGCGTACCAAGGATCAAGCTACAACTGGGGTGAAGATGATGTTATTAAACTGAAACGCACATCCGCACGGGCCAATGTCATGGGAGAGACCGTGAAAGGCGGCTATGGCGGCGGCATTCCGGTTGTCGCATTCTGGACCGCCTCGGTTGGAGAAGCCCTTGGCCATGTCGAGACACTTCCTTTATCACTGTCCTTGCCAGTGAAAGTTGAGGGCGATGGACGAGTGAGCGCATCGGTAGACATTCCCGCAAAAACAGTCCTGAAAGCGGGCGAAAGCTACTCTACACCGCGTAGTTTCATTGCCGTGTACGCCGGGGACTTTTACCAGCCGTTGCGTCTGTGGTCCAGCATTTTGCAGAAAGAAGGTTGGAATATACCGAAGCCATCGAACGAAGCCTACAACGTGAGTTGGTGCGGA
This sequence comes from Acidobacteriaceae bacterium, assembly GCA_025462785.1. Classification (GTDB taxonomy): domain Bacteria; phylum Acidobacteriota; class Terriglobia; order Terriglobales; family Acidobacteriaceae; genus JAOAPG01. Next base: position 874 of record JAOAPG010000236.1, on the reverse strand, counting down.
TGGGGTTATGACGCTGATGTCACTCCTTCGCAGATGAAAGGCACAATTCCCAAGCTGAAGGAGCTCGACATCAAGTGGGCCACACTCGATGACCGATGGTTCGATACGTATGGAGATTGGAATCCTCGCACCGATACCTTCCCGGGTGATTCGATCAAGAAAATGGTCGATGATTTTCACAAACAGGGCGAGTTGGTACAGATCTGGTGGCTGCCTCTTGCAGTGGAAGATGGGAAAGGCAAATGGGAGTCGCACAAGTACGCGGTATCAGATGTGGTGAAGGAGCATCCTGAATGGTTGATCCTAAACAAGGATGGGAGTCACGGACGCATGACTCGTGACTTGGCCACTTTGTGTCCGGCTGTGCCCGAAGTGCAGGCTTTCTATAAACGGCTCACGGAGAAGTTCATTCGTGATTGGGGATTTGATGGATCGAAACTCGACAACATCTACACGGTTCCAGCTTGTTACAACCCAGCACATCATCACAAATCACCACAAGATTCGGTGAACGCCATGGGCGAGGTGTACAAGACTATCTTTCAGACAACTCGCGCACTGAAACCGGAAAGTGTTACTCAGAGCTGTCCTTGCGGAACTCCGCCTTCGCTCGCATGGCTGCCTTACATGGACCAGGCCGTAACGGCGGATCCGGTGGGAGCAGGGCAGGTACGGTGGCGAATCAAAATGTATAAAGCATTGCTTGGACCGGAATCGGCCGTCTATGGCGATCACGTCGAGCTCTCGGCAATGACACGCGTGGGAAATGATTGGCTCGAGCATGGGAACGACTTCGCTTCCACGATCGGCACGGGAGGAGTGGTTGGCACAAAATTTGTCTGGCCCGACCCCGGCCCGAAGTTCAAGAACGTAA